>CAZOHR010000304.1:0-3556 GCA_964579045.1 uncultured Bacteroidales bacterium
GAGTATGCAAAAATATAAAATACAATTATATAAATGATACTTTTATCTAAAATATTTTCACTTAACATATTAGCCTGATAGGCAGTCAGTTACAATATAATTAATTTTCTACTGAAAGCGAAATCCTCGGTTTCTACTAATATTATATATACCCCCTTTTCTTGCAAATCAATCTCTAAGTTTTCGTTGCTTGTAGTAATTTGTCTTATCAATTTACCATCACCTGTTATTACACTTATCTTTTTCTCAGTTCCCTTGATTGCTGTAAGATCTAAGTTTGCTTTTCCATTTGAAGGATTTGGAAACACACTAAACATCTGATAATTAGTCATGTAACTAGAAATACCTAGCTCTTCATTTTGACAGTTAAAGTCATTATCATTAAAAAACTGAATAATTGCAGCAGATTTTTGTCTGAGCAAACTTATTGCTGTTAGATGAGAACCACTCAAGTCTCTGGCATATGGAAATGCAAAATCCAGACAAATAGATTGATTACTTTTAAGATTATAAGGGCCAGCAGAAATCATTCCCGATACATTACTTCCATAAAAACCGCCATTACCATTTTCTGCAAACCAACCAGTACCCAACTCAGGATAACCTGAGTAAGCATAAGTTGTAGGGTAACCACCTACTCCACCGCCAAAATGAAATTCGTTCCCCCATTGATTTAATCCTCTTACGCTATAGTCAATAATTGTATCCGCACCAGAACAACAATACTGAGGGATTATAGCTTTAATTTCAGAATTTAAAAGAACTACACCCTGAGCTGGAGAAGGATCTCCAAATAATGCATCACTATTATTTTGATTATAAACATACATCAAATGATTTATTGAATCTGATCCAAACACATCATCATCAGTATTCCCCAAACCAAAGTCGCACCACAGGCCGGCATAAAAATCGGAATACTCATGATTTGACCTGTTGATTATATTATAACTAATGAAAATTGTTTGCGTTAATGTTGAGCCAATGGAGGGATTAAAACAGTATGCCATTCCATGAAACTCCAAACCCATTTTTGCACCTCCTGTAAACTGGTGCCCTAAGGCCTCGTTAAAAATAAAGTAAACTGCTTGATCTCCTCTTATTGCAGGAAAGTCGCCATTGCGTGGGTCGTAAATACCGTTTTGATTATAATCATAATAAGGAGCCAGATCCTCAGACTCTCCATTCTCGGTATTGCCATGTGCAGGCCAGTTAAGAAACGCTTCTGGCAATTCATATCCTTCCTGATTAAAATTCTCGATATGATACTGAATTTCGCTAAGACTCACTTTCCAAACCCTATTGTATGTGTCTTTATATAATTGAGAATCGTAATTATCAGCAACTGGTCCAAAATAATATTCCTCAAATTGGAAGTATGTAGCCCCGACACCCCGTAAACTACCTAATTCGTCTATTCCAGCAACCCACAAATTTGCGATATCTATCGTTGTTGTTCCTAATCCCTGTGGAACTTCGAAACTTGGAGGATAAGCATAAGAACTATTACGACAAAATAATGAACCGTTCGAATTTATCAATGCTTTAATCTGATTCCTGTCAAGATAATCAAAACTCTGTGAAAACAAATTCAAACCTGTGAGTAGAATTAAACAACCGAAAACCAAAGCGCGCTTTCTCATAATTACAAATTTAAATTAACTGAATTGAAACAGCAAATCAAATACTTAATATTGATTAAGCAAATCTACATATAATAAACAAGGAAAACAAAAATATTTTCCATTATAAATATTATTAATAGATATGTGAGAACAAAAACTTTTTTAACTTTACAAAATAAAGTTCAGTGCGATTCGATATGCAGCTTAATAGTATGAATTACTCAGTGACAAAGCCTTTGGAGTATTGGTCTCAAAATTAAAAATTGAAGTAAATGAAAGTTTAACATAAAAAATCTAAAAATGAAGAAAGTTACTTTACTATTAATTATTCCTGTGATAATTCTTGCGGGATGTAAAAACAAACAAGAACAAAAAACAGAAGATATGGAAAAACAGTTTAAAGAATTTGTAATTAAGCACGAAGCAGCAATAAAACCTATTTACAAAGAAAGTTGCGATGCATATTTTAAAGCGTCAATTTCAGGCGAGGATGCAGACTACAAGAAATCGGCAGAACTTGAACTTGAGTTAACAAAAATATATACCAACAAAGCAGATTTTGAGTTCTTAAAAAAGGTGAAAGAATCCGGACAAGTTAAAGATGAAACTTTGGCAAGGGAACTCGATGTTTTATACAATTCATATTTATCAAATCAGGCAGATCCAGCATTGTTGGAAGAAATGATAAATATGTCATCAAAAATAGACCAACAGTTTTCGCTATACCGTGCTGTTGTTGATGGTGACACATTAAGTGACAATGATATTGAGCAAATTCTCTCTACTTCTACAAATTCTAAGGAAGTTGAAAAGGCTTGGTTGGAAGTAAAAAAATTAGGTCCTGTAGTTTCTGACGATATTATAAGCTTGGTAAAAAAACGTAATTCACTGGCAGAATCTCTAGGATTTAGAAACTATCACGAGATGAGTCTTAAACTAAGCGATCAAAATCCAGAAGATATAAGTAAATTATTTGACGAACTTGACGCACTCACAAGAGATTCATACATTGAACTTAAAGGAGAAATTGATGCTTATCTCGCTGCAAAATTCAGAATAAAAAAAGAAGATCTAATGCCTTGGCACTATCAAAACAGATTTTTCCAAGAAGCACCACAAATGTACGAAATTGACTTAGACTCTTATTTTAAAGATCAAGATATTGAAAAATTGACAATTGATTATTATGCATCAATTGGGATGGACATTACAGATATGATAGCAGCAAGCGATTTGTACGAAAAAGAAAAAAAGAATCAGCATGCATATTGTATCGATGTGGATCGCGAAGGAGATATCAGAGTGCTGTGTAATATTAAACCAAATTACTATTGGATTAATACTATGTTGCATGAGTTCGGACACGCAGTTTACAATAAATACATTGATAGAGAACTTCCATTTGTTTTAAGAGACCCAGCACATACCTTTACAACCGAAGCTATCGCAATGTTATTTGGAAGAATGGGTTCCAACGCACAATGGATTCAAGATATGACCGGAATAAGCGATAAAGAAAAAGAAGAAATTGCAGAACTTGGATTTAAATCTCTACGACTCGAACAATTAGTTTTTAGCCGTTGGTCACAAGTAATGTACCGTTTCGAAAAATCAATGTACGAAAATCCTGATCAAGATTTAAACAAATTATGGTGGAATCTTGTGGAAGAATATCAAATGATTAAACGTCCTGCAGACCGTGATATGCCTGATTGGGCAACAAAAAGCCATATTGCAACTTCACCTTGCTACTATCATAACTATTTATTGGGCGAACTTTTGGCGTCTCAATTGAATTACTATATTTCAACCAATATTTGTGGAAGCGAAGATTATAATATGCAGAGTTACTACAACAATAAGAAGGTTGGGGAATATCTAATTGAAAAAGTCTTTAAACCAGGTTCAAAATGGCATTGGAATGTTATGAT
>CAZOHR010000304.1:3566-4748 GCA_964579045.1 uncultured Bacteroidales bacterium
GAGTTGCTACCGTCGAAGAATTAACAGCAAAATACTATGCTATGCAGTTTGTTGATTAGAAACCTTTAAAATATTTTTTGCATATTCACTTTTTTTTACCAATTTTGAAATAAATACAACGGAATGGATTCAGAGAAAAGAATTAAACCAGACAAATTGTTCTATAGCATAGGCGAAGTAGCAAAAATGTTTGATGTAAACACTTCACTTATCAGATACTGGGAAAACGAATTTGATGTAATTAAACCTCAAAAAAACAAAAAAGGTAATCGTTTATTCACCCAGAAAGACATAGAGAATTTCCATCTAATTTGGCATTTGGTTAAAGAAAGAGGAATGACTTTAAGTGGTGCAAAGAAAAAGATTAAAGAAAATCGAGTAGAAACAGAACATAATTTTGAACTAGTAAAAAAACTGAACGAAATTAAAAGTCAGTTGATTGAAATCAGGGATGAATTGTAAATAGTGCCTTCTTGCTAGCTTTCGATTTATTATTCTATCTAATATCCAACTAACTAAGTTTTTAGAATTGTAAAACATTACTGTAATTTAGAATGGAAACCCAATATTCTAAAAAAAATGAAAAATGAAAATAAAAGAAATTATCAAAAGTTTTGAAGACTTTGCTCCTATTGCTTTACAGGAAGATTTTGACAACTCAGGAGTACAGATTGGTAATATTGAAAATGAGATCACAGGAATCCTCATAAGTATTGATATAACACTTGAGGTTGTTGAAGAAGCTATAGAGAAAAAATGCAATCTTATTGTATCGCACCATCCATTGATTTTCTCCAAACTTAAAAAAATTACTGGAAGCGATTATATCGAAAAATCGATTATTCTAGCTATAAAAAACGATATTACAATTTATAGTGGGCATACAAATTTCGATTTGGTTTTTGATGGAGTAAGTGCGAAAATGTGTGAAAAACTAGAATTACAAAATCTGAAAATTCTTTCGCCCAAAGCGGATAGCCTCAAAAAAATAGTTGTTTTTGTTCCCGACTCTCATGCTGAAATCCTCCGAAACTCACTTTTTGAAGCGGGTGCAGGTCACATTGGAAACTACGACAATTGCTCATATAATATTCAAGGAGAAGGAAGTTTTCGAGCAGGAGAAGATACAAATCCTTATGTTGGAAGAAAGAATGAAAACCACTTTGAAAAAGAAACACGAAT
>CAZOHR010000305.1:0-4746 GCA_964579045.1 uncultured Bacteroidales bacterium
GCATCGTTGGTAAGAACCTGTGGAATTAACTCCGAAACAGAATTATTCACAGGCAAAATATCACGAAAGTTCGAAGATTTCATCTCTAAATTATCGTTTAATCGAATATATGGAGCATAAAAAGTATCAATTCCGCCAAAATGCTTATTAAACGTGTTGCGAAATTTAAAATCCGTAAATCCTTGTAGTGGTGATGATATGAGTTTGTAGGTCATAGAAAAATTGTATCTGTAAATTATTTCAAAATTAGTTTAAGTCTCTTTTGATAAGCTTGCCAATAATTGCTTTTTGTGCTTTTATTCAGATATGATGAATTAATCATTCTTTCGACCTTATCTGATTGTGTTGTCAAAAGTTGAATTATATCATTTACTGGTTTCTCACTTAGTCCTGTTTTTTCTGCCAACAATAAAAACTGTTGTCTAATACTCCCTTTTGCCAAAGACTTTGGTAACAGCCCATCATCCAGAGCAAATATTTTATCATCAATATGAATTCTGGTATTCAATAAATCGTAAGCAGGACTAAGTTTATAATCTCCATAAGGAGTTTCTGTTAGCGAAAAATTTTTATAATGAGCATCTCCATTCGAAAAAAGATAATTAAACATTAGCAGTTTAAATAGTTTATGTGCTTCGATTTTGTATGATGGACAAAAAGTTTTAAGTATGCTAAACACCTCAAGATAATTACCATTGTATTTATAATTATCGCCATGTGTTTGAGGCGTCCGTCCTGCTAATGATGCAAAATCTTCTTGAGCACTTCTGCTTCCATCATCATCCACATCAAATCGTTTGGTAATATAAGCAGGAGTAGCATCTTTAAAGAATATCAAGGCATTCTCAGCGGTTTCGATACCAAAAACTTGATTTGCAATTTGCATTGTAAGATGCTCATTGGCAGGCATTTGTATCGTTCGTTTACCGAATGATGGAATTGGTTTAAGAATATAAGTACCTCTTTCTCCTTCGTTTACCAATCTTAGTCTATTCTTTTCGAGTAATAAAGAAAATTTTTCCTGAACTCCCGAAATAGATACTCTCTGAATGTTTTTCTCAAATATTTTATCAACTTCACTACTACTAAATGGAGAATTATAATCTAAAATATGACTTACGGATTTGCCATTGAACATTTTCTTTAAGCATGTTCTACTGTATGTATTAAAGCCTTCGGCCAGCGTACCGGGACAATATTTTATATCAGGGAACTTCATAATTCTAAACCAATTTAACAATTTGCACAGCACCAATGCTGTCAGTTTCTGCGACCGTCATCAGTAATCCAAAATAATCATTCGGATCTATCCTCTTTTGTCGGCATACAGCATCTTTGTTTGCACCTTCGGGCAACATATTATAAAAAAAAGGAAAGAGAAATTCGCCAATATGTAATTTCTTAGTTTTTGACAAAGTTAAACTTATTGGCGGCTTACTACTGTCCGAATTCCACAGATCTGAATAAGTAAAAGTAAAAGATCCATCATCAAGTTGAACCAACTCTCCAGCGTCCTCATTCCTAAATAATACTTTTGCCTTTCTCATTCGTTAGTGTGCTAATCTTTTACTTTTAAACAAACTTGTAACCCCAAAACATCGCAAAGTTTTTCAATCGTTTGCAAAGTCGGATTAGCTTTTCCACTCTCAAATTGCTTTAATGTTCGTAAACCAACACCTGATAATTCAGCTAGTGTTGACTGAGTTACATTAAGCATTTCGCGCCGTTCTTTTATTGTTTTAACAATATCCATAAAGTGTAATATATTGCTCTATTTTATGCAAAGATACACAAATTTTTATTAAATGCAAACATTTGTGCAACCTAATGCACTTTTAAATACATTTTTTAAAATATTATTCTTTTTGTCAGAGTTTTGTGCTCTTTATTGCACTTTCGATAGGAATTTTCAGGCATCGTTACGGTTACGACCTCACGATTGCATTGTGCAGCTTAGAGAAGATGAATATTAGTCTGGAAAGTACTTTTAAATTTTATCTCTTGACAAAACACGAACAAATTCCACACAATCTTTGTCTAGGAAAATGCCGATTCGATAGGTTCCTATTCTAATTCGAAAATAACCCTTTGAAGCTTTCATCTTCTAAATATTTGGCAACTCTGTCAACTTATTACATTTCTCAACGCTTTCAATAGCTCTTGAAATCGATTCAAGAACTTTTTCACTATTTATAACGTCAATATCTTGCTCAAATTTTTGCCGAAATTTAATCTACAGAATTCATTTTACTTTTTAAGTTTTTCAATTATGCTTGATTTTGAAACGAATGGAGTTTCACGTCCTTCGTCGATTGCTCTTGTCAAACCCAATTCTTCTATTTCTTCAGCACTAAGGGTTTTTGATTTGAGCGTTAGCTTTTTGGCAAGTTCTACAAAAATGGTTAAACTTGACTTGTCGATTGGATATATTATTATTGCATCCATTATGGATAATTACTTTTCACAAAATTAACACTTTATGAACTTAACAGCAAGTATTTATTTAATCCACTGCAAATTAATTCCAATATTCTCAACAAAACTAAAAATTCAAACCAAAAATTTCGTATTTTTAAAGTCTAATTCAAACCAAACACAACATGAAAGCAGTAGATTTAGTAAAGATAGAAAAGATAATCCCAATATATAAAAATGGAGAAGTGGCCAACGCAATAGAGGTTGCCAGAGTCCAGGACATGGATGGCAACAGTTGCGAATTTAATATTATCGTGGCAAAAGGAATTTATAATGTGGGTGATGAAGTTATCTACATTCAGCCCGACTATTGTGTGCCAGACAATGATTTGTTTGTAGATTATTGGCGACCAATGGGTGATCCTAAAAAATCTCGTTTGGGAAAGCGTGGTAGAATAAGAGCAGTAAAATTTAATTTGAATTTTGCTGGCGATGAAAATCCGATATACAGTAATGGAATTATTTTACCAAGAGCAAATGCAGAAGAATTTTTGAATAGAGGTCCTGAATTACAGGAAGAATTATCCATTGTTAAATATGTTTCCGAAGAAAAAGTCTCGCAATATTCAGGTTTGATAAAGGGCGACATTCCATACTTTTTGTACAAAACTGATGAGCCAAGAATCGAGCTTTTAAGAACTCATATCGACGAAGTTGTTTATGCAGAAGGACTTGAGATTTCTGCCACAATAAAACGTGATGGCTCGTCAACAACAATTTATGTAAAGAAAGATAGCGAAAGCAATGAATTAATCAAGGGAATATGCACCCGCACTCAGGAAAAAGAACTAGTTCAGGAAATTGTTGACACATACAAAACTGAAAATGGTGTGATTTTGCGAAAAGGTTTTAACAAGCCGTTATTAATGAAAGGTTGGTTTGACGATTCTACTGATACTTTCTACCCACTAAACGAACCGGAAGAAAGAGGATTTGGAAAAATCATGAAACAACTTCCCGATGCTTGGGTGGACACAGTGAATAGGCATTCATATCTTGACAAACTCGAAGAATATTGTATTAAGCACGATGTCCAACTCGCGTTGAGAGGTGAGTTAATTGGTGTTGGAGCCTCAAAAGGATCGGGAAACAAGCTAAATCCCGACAGCGATTCCGAAGCAAAAATAATTTGGTTCGGTATTGATGATTTGAGCGGTGGGCATTCGGAAAGAATTCACTACGGACAAAATCATAGCCTCAAAGAAGTTTGCGAAGACCTTGGTTTCGAATATACCGAGGAAGTTTTTAGTGGAGTGTTTAATTACGACCAAATTATAAAAAGCTCAACTGATTTTTTCAAACAAATTAAACTAGAAACTGGTAAAGTCATCGAAGGTTTAGTATTCAGAACCAAATACAACAATAAGTTGTCAACAAAATATATCAATCCAGAGTACGATGCTAATTCGTAGGAAGGGATTTAGTAGCTCGCAGTAAGCTTAGATTGCCTAAATAATTTATAATTTTCAACCACATTGGTTTTGTACAAATTCTTGGCATCGTTAGATAAAAAGGACTTGTCAACCATCGCCAATATCTCACTTTCTTTTTTGTCAAAAGTGTCGATAATCTTCGAAATTATTTTTTCTTTAATCTTCAAACGAATTCCAAATTCAATAAAATCCTCACTATTATAACGGTATCTTTCTCCTAAAGGCAAACTAGTTTGTTCAAATTCTTCAAATAGATTCAATGCCAATAAATTATCTGCAAGATGAATCTTAGTATTCATTAAATCATAAGATGGTGATAGCATCATGTCACCATCTGCAGTTTCCAACAGCGAAATATTTTTTAAATGGACATCACCATTCCCAGTAATAAAATTGAAAAGCAAAATTCGTAATAAATCAACTCTGTTTAATGGGCCAAGCCACTCCCCAACATCTTGATATGTTTTTGATGTATATTTATGAGCTGCTTTCAGAACTGATCCAAAATCTTCCTGATTTAGTTTTTCGCCATTATCATCATAATCAAATCGTTTAGTGATATATGCAGGGGTTCCGTTCGCAAAGTTCATGAAAGCACATTCTGCTATTTTTATATTAAAAAGCTGTTTGGCAATTTGCATGGTTACGTGTTCATTTGCCGGCGATTGATCAGGAAAATTAAACCTCGATAACATTGGTTTTATTATGTACTGAGATTTTTCATCTACATTCATTTTAGGAACTAATTCGGCGCCCCTAGGTTTACCAATAAATCCTTTTCGCTGAACTCCTGAGATACTAAATCCCATTGGTTGACCATCAATTCTTTTTGAAATAT
>CAZOHR010000306.1:0-4743 GCA_964579045.1 uncultured Bacteroidales bacterium
AAACTCTGGCTCAGGTATTTACTGATGTAAGATACTCAAAAGCAAATAATGAGCATTTTTCAAAAGTGTTGTTTGATGTTTTGAAGAAGCAAGGGTTTTTGGAATAGTTTTTTTAGGAAAACATTTTAAGTAAAACATTGTTTTATAAAGAAAACAAATGCAGATATTTCTTGTCCTAATCCTAGTAATTGTTGTTCTATTCATCATTGCATACAATCTCGTTTTTTTATTTCCACAGTTTGGTAAAACTCTTGATTACGAAAAGAATTCTAAGATTATACAATCGAATCAATTTCGTAATGGCTCTTTTCACAATGATGGAATGGTAGAGATGAAGATGAATATCTCTAAGTTTGGAAAGATGATGAAAGCTTTTTTTTCGTCACCGCCAAATAAAAGACCGCCAGACGATAGCCTGATTTCTGATAAATCGCTAATTAAATTTGAAAGAGCTTCTGACAATATTACACAAATAACATGGTTCGGTCATTCTGCAATTATGATTGATATTGATGGAAAGCGACTTTTACTTGATCCAATGTTGAGTGAACATGCTTCGCCATTTACTTTTGCAGTTAGTAGATTTAAAAATGCATTGCACATAGATGATTCCGATTTGAAGAAATTAGGAGAAATAGATGCCGTTATTATCTCGCACGATCATTTTGATCATCTTGATTATCAGACAATTAAAAAGCTAGATTCTCAGATTAAACATTTTTTTGTTCCTATTGCTGTGGGTGATCATCTTCGCAAATGGGGAGTGGATGATTTTCGAATTTCGGAATTAGATTGGTGGGATGAAGCAGAATACTTAGGTTTGAAACTGGCTTGTACACCAGGGCAGCACTTTAGTGGCAGAGATCCAAGGCATAGGAATTCATCACTATGGTGCTCGTGGGTGATACTCGGAAAAGAGAGTCGCATTTTCTTTAGTGGAGATTCTGGTTACTTTGATGGTTTTTCTAAAATTGGTGAGAAGTATGGTCCTTTCCATTTGGCTATGATGGAATGTGGTCAATACAACGAATTGTGGCACGAAATCCACATGATGCCGGAGGAATCTGTTAAGGCTTCACTCGATCTTAATGCTTCAAAGATGTTGCCTATACACAACTCCGCATTTAGTTTGTCTACTCATTCATGGGACGAGCCACTAAAAAGGGCCTATGCCGAGGCTGGAAAGTTAGAAGTAGAGATTATAAAGGTAAAGGCTGGAGAAAGTTTTATCCTCTAGAACTAATTTCTTCGAGTTTGTCTTTTTTTATAATTATAATATCTTTCCCATTTAACTCGATTATGCCTTCTTGTTCAAATTCTTTAAGTATTTTTATTGCACTTTCGGTTGATACAGAAGCAAAATCGGCTAATTCTTGCCTTGTTAAAAGTGTGAAGATGTTTTCTCCTTCGAAATCTGGCGATGAAAGGTATAATAGCGCAGAGGCAAGTTTTCCAGGCATTTGTTTGTACGAAACATTTCTGATAATCTCAAAAAGATGAGATTCGTTTTTACAGTTTCTTGAAGTAATACGCATTGCAAAATCTGAATTCTCTTCTAGAAGGTTTTTAAGTGCATCTTTTTCTATCATACAAATTGTTGAATTGCGTATCGCAGTAGCTGAGTAGGAATAATTAGTATCTCCAAATACTGATGAAAATGCAAGAAATTCACCTGTGCGAGCAAGTCTAATATTTAATTGTTTGTCAAATCCTGTTTGAATAGAAACTTTTACTAAGCCATCGTTTATATAAATTACATGAGGCGCAAAAGCTCCTTGTTTGAAAATTTGCTCATTTTTAGCGTAAGTAAGTTGAGTCTTTTTGTCGCGCAGGAATTCAAGCTCTTCGGGGTACAAAACCGCAAAACAATTTGCAGTATCCTCAACAGACTTATTTTTTCTTTGTTCCATTTGTTTAGTTTTATAATGCAAAATTAGAAAAACTATCGTTTGATAGAAAAAAAACTATTCCAGTTCAGATATTGTACTATGTTAATGCAGGGTAGTTTTAAGAAACAATTGACTTTTTAGCTGTTTATTTGCAAAAGGAAAACATTAACAATTTAAAAATAAAATTATGAAGTACTTACAGACGAATTTACCCGAGATTGAAACAACAGAACAACTAAAAAAAATGCAACAGGAAAATCCAAACCTAATGGTTGTCTGCGGCAGAATGGGTCCAATGTGTATTCCCGTTTATGATGTTATGGAAGAAATAGAGGATGAATATCCACATGTTAAATTTGCGGTAATGGCTTTTGATAGTCCGGAATCTGGTATCATTAGAAACGACCCAGCATGCCGCGGATTTATGGGATTACCGTTTACTATGTATTACAAAAACGGTGAAGTAGCTCATGCAACAACAAGTATTCAGAACATGCAGCAGGTTACTGATGTGCTTAAATCAAAATTTTAAACTTGCTTTAGTATCGATGACAACTGTCGTGCATTTTTTTGCGCGGCAGTTTGTTTAAATTTAGAAAATTATGAATGATATTTTTGACATAGCAATAATAGGAGGTGGACCTGCAGGTCTAACAGCAGGGATTTATAGTTCAAGGGCGAAACTTTCAACGGTAATTCTTAACGAAGGTAGTTTTGGCGGACAGGTAGTGATGACAAACGAAGTTGCAAATTATCCTGGAGTTGAACTTACAAATGGTTATTTACTTGCTAATACAATGAAAAAGCAGGCAAAAGACTTTGGTAGTAAATTGATGAGTAATGTCAAAATCATTAAATATGATATCAAAGGAGAAATAAAGACTTTTGAGCTTGAAGATGGGAGGGAAGTAAAGTCCCGAGCTGTAATTTTTGCAACTGGTGGACGTCCTCGCTATCTTGGTGTACCGGGTGAAGATACTTTTAAAGGAAGTGGCGTTTCGTATTGTGCAACCTGTGATGGAGACTTTTTTGCAGGTAAAGAAATTATAGTAGTTGGTGGTGGAAATTCTGCACTTGAAGAGGCCGGAACTTTAACCAAATATGCTACTAAAGTTACTATAGTTCATCAGTTTGACCATTTTCAGGCTTTCCCAGCTGTGATTGATGAAGCTAAAGCGAATCCCAAAATTAGCTTTATCATGGAATCTAAGATATCAGAGCTTACTGGCGACGAATCTTTGCGAAAAGCAATAATAGAGCATATCCCAAGTGGGAAAAAGTCTGAAATGAATATAGATGGAGTTTTTGTATTTATTGGTTATGCTCCAAATACCGAAGGCCTTGATAATCTGCTAAGTTTGAATCAAAATCATGAAATTATTGTTGACTCAGAAATGAAGACTGACATTCCTGGGGTCTTTGCTGCTGGTGACAGTATCGCAAAAAAATATCGCCAGATTACTACTGCAGTTGCTGATGGTACGATTGCAGCATTAAGTGCTGCAGATTATTTGAGAAATCAGAAATAAAATCCACAGGATTTTTAAAGAATTTTGTAATTTTACACAAAACAAATTCTATGTATTACATTCTTTTTTACAAAACTGTTCCGAATTATCTTGAGCTGAGAGGTCAATATCGTGACGAACATTTAAAGCTTGTGAAGTCAGCCTATGATAGAGGCAGCTTAATTATGGCTGGAGCTTTTGCAGAGCCTGCGGATGGCGCGGCATTGATTTTTAAAGGAGACAATCCCGCGGACGCTGAGAACTTTGCCAAAAATGATATTTACACAAAAAACGGACTCATAGAAAATTGGTACGTGAGGCCTTGGAATGTGGTGATTGGTGGGTAAGTACTTTTTGGTTTAAACTTTCTTAAACTTTGTTTTTGAGTTTAATTGGATTTTGTCTGCAATCAAACACAGTTGCAATGTAGATAATGTTTTTCTCATTCCAGTAAACAATCTTATAATTACCATCAATTAGATATCTCATTTCAGTTTTTAAACCAGATAATAACTTTTCTTTTTGACCAATTTCTGGATTTGAGATGAGTTTTTGAGGTTTGTCAAGGAGTGAATTTGTTAAACGCAGTGCAATTTTCCTACCTGCCTTGAGGTTATAATAATCGAAAATGTCTTTCAAATCATTAATAGCACCTTCGGTCCAGAGAATCTTCACTGCCATGATGCGATTTCGCTTCTAAGATCTTCAGTAGATTTATACCTGTTCTCTTTGGCATCTTCAAAAGCTTGTAAAATTCGAGCTTCATATTGTTCAACTGACATTTGTGTAGTCTCTTTTTCAAAGCTGTTTTTTCTAATTTTAGATAAAAGCTCTTCGAATTTTTCAACAATGCTATCATCAGCATATCTTAAAAAATCTTGAATAAATTGAAGTTTCCTTGCTTGGGTATCCATTTTCCTTTTTTTTGTAAAGTTACACAAAAAGCAACATTGTTGCAATAATTTTAAATAAAAAGCATTGCAATGTATTTCCTTTTTAGTCGGGGTGAGAAGACTCGAACTTCCGGCCTCTACGTCCCGAACGTAGCGCGCTACCAACTGCGCCACACCCCGAATTTTTACAATTTACAATTTTCAATAAAAGATAGCTACCAATCCCGAATCAGCCAGCTGGCTGATCGAGGAGCCTCGATTTTTCGTAAAAAAATCAGTCTCCATTTTCAACAGAAAAACATTCAAATAGCCATTGCATCTTTAATAATTCGCAGCGCTGATTTTTTTGAAAAATCGGACCTGCGCCACACCCCGAAATTTATTTTATAACCAGTCTGGTTATTATAACAATCCTGCGTCACACCACGATTTTAAGAATGCAAAATTATTAAA
>CAZOHR010000307.1:0-4741 GCA_964579045.1 uncultured Bacteroidales bacterium
CAGATCACAGATTACAGATCACATCCGCCGCCGCGGCACAAATTAAAAAGACAACGGCTTTAGCCCTCGCTTCGACTCGGCTCAGCGCAACGCACGCAAGTAAATCACATTCTCCTCCTAAATTCACTGCAAACTACAGCAGCAGCAGTAGAGATATTTAATGATTCTGCATGCTTTTGAGTTTGCAAGTAAGGAGGAATAAAAACTTTACTATCTAGGAGCTTTTCAACTTCAGCAGATATCCCCTTGCCCTCATTTCCGAGAACAACAAGAGCTGATTTGGGCAAGTCTATTTTATAAATATTATCGCCTTCGAGAAATGTTCCGATACTTGGATGTGATGTTATTTTACTGTACTCAGGTATAAATTCTTCAAGATTTTGGTAAGAGACTTTAACCCTTAAAAAAGCACCCATACTTGCTTGGATAACCTTAGGATTATACAAATCGGCTGAATTATTTGAACAAATTAAATTTTCGATTCCGAACCAATCACAAATTCTGATGATTGTTCCAAGATTACCAGGATCCTGAATATCGTCAACACACATTGTGAGTTTATTTTTAAGACTTATAATTCCAAATTCTACCTCTGGAATTTCAACCACTGCCATAATTGATGAAGGCGTTTTAAGATTCGAGACCTTTTTCATTCCAGTTTCATCGGTAAGAAGAACTTCCCAGTCATCCGAATCTAAAGGAATTTCAATGTCTTCGTTATAAACAATGTATCTTATCTTGAAATCAGAAGCTATTAACTCAGAAATTATCTTGTGCCCTTCTACAACAAACAGATTATTCTCCTGACGATATTTTTTCACCGACAAGGAACTAATAAGGCTAATCTTGGCTTTGGACAATGTCTGCATTATTCTGTTGTAATATAAAGTGAAATTTTATCATAAAATTCTTGATCTATTGCTTTCTTCTTTAGTAGCTCATCAAACGATTTGATTTTGCCAGCAAACGTACGATAGTTCAGTATATTTTTAGCATTTTCTTTACTAATGTAAGGATGAGTTACCAGAGCTTTATAATCCGCTTTATTAATATTTAACTTAACAATTACATCGGTTTCAACTGTGAAATTATCACTGATATTATTGTATAATTCTTCAGTCATTCCATAAACTTCCATTAATTGCTCGACATTTAAATAACCACCCAATCTAGTTCTGTACTCAACTATTCTCTTTGCAAAATATGGCCCAATACCGCTAAGTTTTTGCAGTTCTTCCTCAGTTGATGAATTCAAACTAAGAATAATTGTATTACTCTTAAGGCTAGGAGTTTTATCATAAGCAAAGTCAGGATTTATTTCAATATATGGATTTAGTTTCTCGATTTGTTTTTTCTCAAGTCCGTAAACTTTTGCAAAATCTTCTTTGGTTTTAAAAACGCCGCCCTTATCTCTAAACTTGATAATATTATCAGCTTGCCAAGATTTTAAACCTAACGATTCAAATTCCTCTTTACTAGCAGTATTAGGATCAAAATTGAACAATTCACCCTCTGGCGACTTTTCCTTTTTTGAATAATTTGACTTATATTTATTTTCATATTCGCTAGCAATTACAATATAATCTTTGATGGCAGCATACTCTTCAGGAGTAATTTCGTAAACCTTTTCTAAATCTTCGGGTTTGTAGAATTTCCAATCTTTTTCGCGAAAGCTGAGAATCCCATTGACGGTTTTCATACACAAACCCATTCTCATAAAATCTTCTTTTGTGGCTAGATTTGGGTCAAAATCGAATCTTTCTCCATTTTCCAAATCGGGAGTACTGTATGATAAAAAGACATCTATCTCATTTTCAAAAGATTCAAAACTCTTAACACTATCATTCGTTTGATTCGAAATAACAAGCTTAGTTATAATGATTGCAGTCAAGGTTACAAAAAGAACAATAAGTCCATTTCGCTCTCTTTTGGAAAAGCTAAAATATTCTTTAATAAATTTATTTCGCACGTCGTTCGGCTTTCAGTTTAGCAATGTAATCAAAGTATTTTGTCATTTCTTTTTTCATAACTGGAGCGAGTAGAATAAGAGCTATTAAGTTAGGAATGGTCATAAAAGAAACTGTCATATCAACATAATTCCAGACCTTGTCGAGACTAAGTATAGAACCAAAAAAAACAAAAGCTCCATAAACATAATAATATGGTTTAATAGCTTTATCTCCCCAAAGATACTGTACCGATCTAGTGCCATAATATGACCACGATATAACTGTAGAAAAAGCAAACAAAAACAGTCCAATTGTAACAACGTGTTTTGCTGCCCATCCTATTCCAGCACCAGACAATCCTCTTTCGAAACCTAGTACTGTCATGCTAACTCCTGCTGAGTCATTTGCGGTCCAAGCGCCTGTTACAACAATTACCAAAGCTGTTAGAGAACAAATGATTATTGTGTCAACCAGTGGCTCAAGCGAAGACACTAGACCTTCTTGCATAGGATGTTCTGTTTTTGCTGCAGCATGAGCAATAGGTGCCGAACCTTGACCAGCTTCGTTGGAAAAGAGCCCTCGTTTAACACCCCACGACATAGTCATAATAAATGCTGAGCCTGCGAAGCCTCCCGCAGCAGCAGTCCCAGTAAAAGCATCAGAAATTATTAAAGCAAATGCACCGGGTAGTGCTTTGTAGAAAACAATGAGAACAATTAGTGATGCCACAAAATAAAAGACAGCCATAAAAGGAACCAGAGTTGCAGTTACATCTGCAATTCGCTTAAGACCTCCAACAATTATTAGCATTACCAAAACAGTAATAACAATTGCAGAAACTATTGTTGGAATTCCATAACTCGACTGCAAGGAATCTGCCATTGAGTTTGCTTGAGCCATATTTCCTGTCCCAAAAGATGCAAGAACGGCAGCAAAAGCAAAGAAAACTGCCATATATTTTGCGAATTTTCCTAATTTTTCTTTTAATCCAAATTCCATATAGTACATTGGCCCACCTGACACAGAACCATCAGCATTGGTAATGCGATATTTCTGAGCAAGAGTACATTCAACCATCTTTAGCATCATCCCCAAAAAGCCAACTACCCAAATCCAAAACACAGCACCAGGTCCACCAAAATGAATTGCCAATGCAACACCAACGATATTTCCAGTTCCAACAGTTGCAGATAATGCAGTTGTTAATGCTTTAAATGAAGATACGTCACCTTTGGTTTTTTTAGTTGAATATTTTCCTGCAACAATTGCTATGGCATGCCCAAATCTCGATACTTGAGAAAATTTGAGATAGAATGTGAAAAATATCCCAATCGGAACTAATAATATTAAAATAGCATAAGTCCCTACATAGTCATTATACGCTTGTATCCACGAGTTTAAAGTTTCTACCATACTTTAAGTTGTATTTTAAAGTTTATCTATGCAGTTAAGATCTGAAAAAGCAATTTTTATTCTATCAATCATAGTTTTTTCAGCTTCACGCAACCACACACGTGGATCATATTTTTTCTTATTAGGTTTATCTTCGCCTTCAGGATTTCCTATTTGTCCTTGAAGATAGCCTTCATTTTTTTGATAATAAGCACGGATTCCATCCCAAAATTCCCATTGAGTATCAGTATCAATATTCATTTTAACAACTCCATAGCCTATGGCTTCGCGAATTTCTTGAAGACTTGAACCAGAACCACCATGAAACACAAAATTTACAGGATTAGCAGCAGTTTTATATTTCTTCTCGATAAAATCTTGAGAGTTTTTTAAAATTACTGGTTGGAGATTTACATTTCCTGGTTTATAAACCCCAT
Source organism: uncultured Bacteroidales bacterium (assembly GCA_964579045.1). Taxonomy (GTDB): domain Bacteria; phylum Bacteroidota; class Bacteroidia; order Bacteroidales; family ML635J-15; genus Bact-19. The sequence continues at coordinate 3,779 of CAZOHR010000307.1, forward strand.
GAACATTGCCAAAAGATGCGGCAATTGTAAACTTATCAGAAATCTTTAGCAACTCTTCGTATGCATAAGCCACATCATTAGGCTGAGTATAAAGCTTTGCGTTGTCAACATCTGAGTTATCAACACCATCCTCTTCACCACCTGTTACGCCAAGTTCAATTTCGAGCGTCATACCAATTTTGCTCATTCTAGCTAGATATGACTTACAAATTTCGATATTTTCTACAAGACTTTCTTCCGACAAATCGAGCATATGTGAACTAAATAATGGAATTTCAAAATCTTCATAAAACGCTTCGCCAGCTTCGAGTAAGCCATCAATCCAAGGCAAAAGTTTCTTTGCTGCATGGTCTGTATGCAAGATTACAGCAACTCCATAAGTTTCTGCAAGCTGATGAATATGCTGAGCTGCACAAATTCCACCTGCAATGGCTGCCTGCTCGTTTTCATTCGACAAACCCTTACCAGCATAAAAAGCCGCTCCACCATTTGACAACTGAATAATTACAGGAGAGTTAACCAACTTTGCAGCTTCCAAAACTGCATTAACTGAATTTGTACTTACAACATTTATTGCAGGAATTGCATAGTTGTTTTCTTTTGCATGTTGAAATACTTTCTGTACATCATCACCGGTAATTACTCCGGGCTCAATAATATCAAATAATTTTTGTGCCATAACAGTTGATTATTTTTTGTTTGCTCAAAATTAGAAAATAAAGTTGAAAATGGAAAAATAAAATTGCATAAGTTGCAAATTACAAATCACAAATTACAAATCACAAATTACAAATCACAAATTACAAATTACAAATCACAAATTACAAATCACAAATTACAAATCTCAAGTTCCAAATCTCAAGTTCCAAATCTCAAGTTCCATCCGCCGCCGCGGAACAAGTTCCAACGGCTTTAGCCCTCAACGAAGTTAAATCACAATCCGCTGAGGCGGACAAATTACAA
>CAZOHR010000308.1:0-4724 GCA_964579045.1 uncultured Bacteroidales bacterium
CATAAAGTTCACAGACCTTACGGCAACACCGAGTGAGAGGTTTGATGTAAAGTAATACTTCACTCCCAGCCTTTGATAAAGTTGCTTAAAATTTCCGTATTTATACGATGTTGCATATATGCCAATTCCTCCTGTCAAAGTCATTCGGCCAATAATAAATTCGGGTTGATAAATTAATCCGATCGTAAGATTATTCCATCCTACTGGACCAGGAGTTCCATCATCATTTGCAGTTAGTCCCCACCAGAAATTGAAATCTACTCCAGGGCCAGAACGAAATGCATTTGAATGCTGCATTGAATAGTAAATTCCTAGTCCAGCAATGGCAAAATAATTTGTATCTAGTTCGTGTTCGTTTAACTGATGATCACCGTATTCAAGCATGAAAATAAGGTCGTTACTTCTATCTAGTCTTCCAGACTTTTCAACAGATCTAACCTCAGGTCGGCCTACTGGATAAAGTTTTAGCTCAAGTGATGGTGAATACAAATTTAGCCCACGATTCGGACGCTCAAAGCCCCCATTGGAGAAATGCGTAAAACTATAGCCAATTCCTAAATCCATAAAGGATGTTAATGGATAAGATATATTCAAGCCTGCATTAACATAAACCGTATAACCAGAGCCAATTGCAAGGTTCATTGGATTAGTGATTGGATCATAATGGTTCCAATGCCAAGCGATTCCGAATTCCAAATCTGAATAAATTTCAAGTTTATTAAGTCTTAACGTTGGAATACCAAAAAATCCAAAAATTGAGTAAGGATTTCCAATCTCTTCTGTAAAAAATTGTCCAGAATAAAATCCGACACCATAATACGGACATTTATATACTTTTTGCCATTCTTGATAACCAGGGTTCTGCCAGAATAATTTAGCTGTAATAGAGCTGAATCTTGTAATAGGTGTACCAGCATGATTCTCTCCTCTTACAAAATCATTAGTTGGAATTACAGACCCATAACTATAATTAAAACTCAGTCCCGGATATTGTTTGTTTTTAAATATTTTATTTTCTTGTTGTGAATAAGAAATAAGACTCAACAATAAAAATAATGTTAACCAAACGCTTTTCATAACGAATATTTGTAATGTTAATTCTTTACAAAGATATTGCAAACAGTAGTTTTGTGGAATACTGATTAATCAGTATATTTTATGATTAAACAAGTCCTAAACCAGATGCATACGAGATTGCTTCTATAGAATTGTTAACCCCAAGTTTTTCGAGTATTTTTTGCCGATGGGTATTGACAGTGTGGAGACTAATTGAGAGTTTGGAGGATATTTCTTTGCTTAAATAGCCTTCTTTAACAAGATTTAGAATCTGAATTTCTCTGCTTGTTAACTCGGGTTTTTGTACTTCATTTTCTATTTTCAAAGTCTCTGCAAACGGATATACTGTGCCTGTTCGAAAATTCAGTAATTGACTGTTTACCCCACCTAAGGATTTCTGGTCAGGTGAAATATCAATTATTCCTAGAGAAAGCCAGATGTTACCAAGTGTATCTAACTCAAGAATCTGATGTTGCTCAATAACACGAATGTATTTATTATCTGTATTCAAAATACGGAATTCATTAATTAATTTGAATGCCGATTTTTGTTCAACTGGTAACTGATAAAACAGCTTTAGTAGAGATATTCCGTTTTGCGTTAATACTTTAAAGTCGTCTGGATGAATTTTTGAATCTATTAGGTTCTTATTTTCATCATTTAGCATTTCATAATTATAACCTAAGAAACGACAAAAATTTTCAGAGAAATATATATGATCTTTCTTATAATGATCGAAAATGCTTACCCCACTATTGCCAATTGCTGCAAGTGTTTTAAGGATTGTCATGTGCCTTTCGGCAATCGTGTAATCTAATAAATCAATATTAAAAGTTTGGCACCCTAATAAGTCTGCATAGAGTTTAAACAAATCAATATCTTGGGGTTTTGCTTTCAAATTATTAGTCTATATAGATAATATTAAAAATGTCAATATTTCGTTGTTTTATTTCCCAATTCCCTTTCTAAAATCTTCCCCAGTAGGATTCTGAAACACCTTAAGCTCAAACTCAGGTACAACAGCGAGAATATGGTCAAAAATATCAGATTGCACTTCTTCGAATTCAACAAAAGATTTAATTTTGCTAAACCCATAGATTTCCATTGGAATACCTGTATCACCTGGAGCAAGTTGTCTTACTACTAAAGTCATTTCCGAATTTATTTTTTCGTTTTGTTTAAGATATCCTTCTAAATATTTCCTAAATATCCCAATATTTGTAAACCTTACTCCATTAATTGGTAGTGATGTATCAGCTTTTATTTTTTTGTTGTGCTTTTCAATTTCAACAGATTTTTGTGGAATATAATCTTGCAAAATCTGAAACTTCGATAATTTGTCAAGTAATTCAGGGCTACAAAACTTTACAGAATTCATATCTAGGTTTATAGCACGTTTGATTCTTCTTCCCTCCGACTCTTCCATACCTCGCCAGTTGTTGAATGTTTCGGTTACCAATGCATAAGTAGGTATTGTTGAAATTGTATTATCCCAGTTCTGAACCTTTACAGTATTTAGACTAACTTCCAAAACAATACCATCAGCATTCCTTGCTGGCATCGAAATCCAATCACCAATTCTAACCATATCGTTTGTAGTAAGCTGAATGCCGCCAACAAGACCTAGAATAGAATCTTTGAATATTAACAGTAAGACAGCAGTCATTGCTCCAAGTCCTGTGATAAAATAACCGACTTCTTTGTTAAGTAAAATTGACAATGCAGAAATAGCTGCGATGATATACGCTATAATCTTAACAACTTGGATATAACTCTTTATACTGGTTCCTTTTTTATCACCTATTGTTACGTTGTATATCTCATTTAGCCCATTTAAAAAAGCATTTAGTACCATCACCAAAACAATAACCAAATAGATTGTGGCAGCTTTCTTTATAAAATCAACTGCTATCTGTGAATCGGGAAATGCAATGTTTATCGAATAATACACAATGATAATTGGAACAATATGAGAAAGCTTATGAAACACCTTTTTATCCACCAAAATATCATCCCATACAGTATGTGTTTTCTTTGCTAATTTCTTAATGACTGTTAGTAATATCTTTTTGGTTATGAAATCGGCTAATAAACTCACGATTAAAATTCCCACAAGAATAATTACCACACATAATATTTCTGACAACTGACCAGTAATACCAATTTTGTGTAACCAGACGAGTAATTCCAAGCTAATATTTGCAACTTTCATAATGTAAATAATTTGTACTATTTTTGTAATGTAAAGTAATTAATAAAGAACAGGAAATGAAAGTATTAAATAAGTTTTTTTTCACAAGTGTTTTGTTAACACTTTTTAGTTTAATTTCCATCTCTTCATCTGCTCAGATAAAATACGACGATTATTTCACCACTGGCAGTTTGAGAATAGATTATTACCATACAGGTACCGACAAAACACAACAGATATTATTTAAAGAATTGCGCAAAGAACCTTATTGGGGAGGTAGTAAAACAAATCTCACTGATGAATTTGGTTATGGCTCTTACTTTGTTAAAGTTTTTGATTTAAATACTAATAAATTGATTTATAGCTATGCATTTTGTTCTCTCTTTGAAGAATGGCAATTTACCGAAGAAGCGAAAAATAGCAATAAGGGTTTTCCAGAATCGTTAATAATGCCTTTTCCTAAGAATGAGATTCGAGTTGAGCTACAGAGCAGAATTTTTTCAAATAACCAATTCGAAAAGATTTATGAAATTACTATTAATCCAAATGATGTTTTTATAAATTCTGAACGCTCTGTTAATGCAGAAGTAAAGAAGATTCATGGAACTGCCGAATCGGATGTCGCTTTAGATTTAGTTTTTATTGGTGATGGGTACACAAAATCTGAGTTAAATGAATTTTATTCTGAAGTAAATGCTACAGTAGCTTTTTTGTTTTCAATAGAACCTTTTAAATCCATGAAGGATAAAATTAACATTTGGGCTGTTGGAGCTATCTCATCTGAAAGCGGCACAGACGTTCCTCAAGATGGAATTTGGAAATCGACAGAATTGAATTGTAACTTTAATACTTTTGGTAGCGAAAGATATTTAACATCCTCTGATTTTCATGCTATCCGCAATTACGCGAGCCTTGTTCCATGCGATCAAGTTTGTGTACTTGTAAATACTGACATTTACGGAGGTGGAGGAGTTTACAATTTCTGGAATATTACAAGTGGGAAAAATGAGTATCGTAATGAGGTTTTTGCTCACGAACTGGGTCATTCATTAGGAGCACTTGGTGATGAATACTATGATTCGGAAGTTGCTACAGAAGATATCTACAATAAAAATACAGAACCTTATCAAGCAAATCTTACAACTTTGGTAAATTTCGACAACAAATGGAAAGATATGCTTGATTTTAACACAAAAGTGCCTACTGAAGCAGCATCTGAGGACTCAAAAATTATCGGTGTATATGAAGGTGGCGGATATCAGACTAAAGGGATCTACCGACCATTTGTAAATTGTAAGATGAAAGCATTAGGTTACGACTTCTGCCCTGTTTGCCAAAGAGCATTAAGCGATGTAATTAAATATTACAGCGAATAATTGATTCTAGTAGTTATTTAGGTATTATGTTGGAACTAGATTTTTTTGTAATCGGTAATCGGTAATCGGTAATCGGTAATCGGTAATCGGTAATCGGTAAT
>CAZOHR010000309.1:0-4698 GCA_964579045.1 uncultured Bacteroidales bacterium
AAATAATTATAAATTAAAACTACGACTTATGAATTTTGAATTTACCGAAGAGCAACTGATGATTAGACAGGCAGCAAAAGACTTTGCAGAAAGAGTTTTATTACCCGATATTATCGAAAGAGACACAAACTCGAGATTTCCGACCGAACATGTAAAGCAACTCGCAGAACTTGGTTTTCTAGGAATGATGACCGATCCAAAATACGATGGTGGCGGTATGGATACCGTTTCTTATGTTTTAGCAATGGAGGAGATTTCTAAAATTGATGCTTCTACTGGCGTTATAATGTCTGTATGTAATTCATTGGTTAACTGGGGACTTGAAAAATACGGTTCCGAAGAGCAAAAAGAAAAATATCTTAAACCTTTGGCACGTGGCGAAAAAATTGGAGCATTTCTTTTGTCTGAACCTGAAGCTGGGTCAGACGCCACAAAACAAAGAACTACAGCTGTAGATATGGGTGATTATTATCTTGTAAACGGCACAAAAAACTGGATTACAAACGGTGGATCAGCATCAACATATTTACTTATCGCTCACACAGACCCTGATAAGAAACACAAAGGAATAAATGTTTTTATAGTTGAAAAAGACACTCCTGGTATCAGCCTTGGTCCACACGAAGACAAAATGGGCATGAGAAGTTCCGACACACATTCGATTATGTTTACAGATGTAAAAATCCCAAAAGAAAATAGGATTGGTGCTGATGGATTTGGATTTACATTCGCCATGCAAACTCTTGATGGAGGCAGAATAGGGATTGCATCTCAGGCATTGGGAATAGCATCAGGTGCAATGGAAAGAGCTATTCAGTATTCTAAAGAAAGAAAAACATTTGGTACAGAAATTTGCAATCATCAGGCAATTGCTTTCAAACTTGCTGATATGGCAGTAAAGATCGAAAATGCTCGCAATCTTTGTTTAAAATCGGCCTGGCTAAAAGATCAAGGATTACCATATGGTATCATGAGTGCAATGGCTAAACAATATGCTGCCGATATAGCAATGGAAGTAACTACCGAAGCTGTTCAAATACATGGCGGATACGGTTATGTAAAAGAATATCATGTAGAAAGAATGATGCGTGATGCAAAATTAACTCAGATATATGAAGGTACTTCCGAAATTCAAAAAATCGTAATTTCACGAGATCTACTGAGGTAAAACTTCTCAACAAATACTTTATAGACAGACACAATTATTAAAATATGTCTGTCTTTTTTTTTATTTATCAACAAACCTGACAAATGTCATAAATATGGGCAATTTTCAGTTGCAAATAAGAAATTTTAATTATTTTTGTTGAAGCGCGAATTATAAAATAATAATGACAATATGAATTACAAAACCTTACAATTAGAAATCCTTGGGCAAACAGCAGAGATTCTGATAAATCGACCTGAGGCAATGAATGCTTTAAATTCTCAAGTTTTTCGAGATATTAATGCAGCATTGGACGAAATTGAGAATAATAAAAATTGTTGTGCAGTAATAATCACAGGTAATGGAAAAGCTTTTGTTGCTGGTGCAGATATTGCTGAGATGTCCGAAATGGGAAAACCCGAAGCTACAGTATTTTCTACAACTGGTCAAGACACTTTTAACAGACTAGCAAATTTTAAAATTCCAATAATTGCAGCAATAAACGGATTTGCACTTGGTGGCGGCTGCGAATTAGCAATGGGTTGCGATATTAGAATTGCTAGCACTTTTGCAAAATTTGGTCAACCCGAAGTAAATCTCGGACTAATTCCCGGATATTTTGGGATGAAACGTCTTGCAAGTATTGTAGGTTTATCAAATGCTCTTTATCTATTATGCACAGCAGATATGATTGACGCAAACGAAGCTTTAAGATTAGGTCTTGTGCAAAAAGTTACCGAACCTGAAGAACTATTGAACGAAGCTCGTAAGATGGCATCCAAAATTGCTTCGAAAGGCAAAAATGCGGTAGCTAAAGTTAAAGAAATAACAGTAAAAGGTTCCGATATGAACTTAAGCGAATCCAGAACTATGGAGATAGAGGCATTTGCATCTTTGTTCGGCACCCCAGAATCAAAAGAGGGCATGACAGCCTTTCTCGAAAAACGCAAACCAAATTGGTAAAAATATTTTATCACAAAGACATAAAAAAACACTTTGTGTCTTCGTGACTTTGTGGCATAAAAACTTAGTGGCAACAAAAAAACAACCAACTAAATAATAATAAGTATGAATTACGACAACAGACTGGAAAACGTTACCGTATTAGGAGCAGCCGGAAAAATGGGAAGCGGCATACTCCTTCTCACATCCATGGAGATGTTTGATTTGAGTAAAAAACCTGAGAACAAAGACAAACATTATGTTTTGTATGCTCTCGACATTTCTCAGAAAGCACTATCAGGTTTAATGATGTACATTTCGGATCAACTTGTAAAACAAGCCGAAGGAAAAATAAATGCTCTAAGAGCTACTTACAAAAACAGAGTTGACTTAATAGACAATGCAGAAATCATCGCACAATATGTAAAAGATGTGATGAATTTAATCAGACCTGTTACATCTCTCGAATCGGCATACGAATCGAATATTATTTTTGAAGCTGCCAGCGAAAACCCTGCATTAAAGATTAAAATGTTTTCACAGATTAACGAAAACAGCAAAGTTGAACCATGGTTTTTCACAAATACATCTTCTATTCCAATTACCTACCTCGACAATGAAGCAAAACTTAATGGAAGAGTTCTTGGAGTTCACTTCTATAATCCTCCAGCAGTGCAAAAACTTGTCGAAGTTATTAAATGTGATAATGCAAAACCTGAACTTTCAGAATTTGTTACTGCCTATATTAAAAATATGCGCAAAATCGAAGTTCCATCTTACGATAAAGCAGGATTTATTGGCAATGGTCACTTTATGAGAGATGCTATTTATGGTATGACAACAATGCAGAGTCTAACAAAAGACATGAGCTTTGCCGAAGCTGTTTATTCAGTTAATAAAATCACACAAGATTTCATGATTCGCCCAATGGGAATTTATCAGCTTATCGATTATGTTGGTATTGATGTTTGCCAGTTTATCATGAAAGTTATGCACCCTTATGTAAAAGACGAAACTATTCACAGTCCTTTGCTTGACAAAATGATGGAAATTGGAGTTAAGGGTGGTCAAAATCACGATGGATCGCAAAAAGACGGATTCCTGAAATATGAAAAAGGTCAAGTCGCTGCAATTTGGGATCTCGACAAAAAAGCATATGTGAAAGTTGAGGATATTGCTGCAAAATGTGATGAAAAACTAGGTGCATTACCACAAGGACACCAAACTTGGAAAGAAGTTGTTGGCAATCCTGCAAAAAATGAGATATTCACAAAATATTTCAGTGCAATGAAATCAGAAAGCACTTTAGGATCAAAGATGGCTTACGAATATCTTAAAAGATCTAAACAAATTGGTGAAAAATTAGTCGCCGACAAGGTAGCTTACACAGCTGAAGATGTAAATACTGTTTTATTAACAGGTTTCTTCCATGCTTATGGTCCTATTAACGATTTTATTAACTAATTTTCAGGAGGAATTATCATGACATTAAGAAGAAAAATATATATGGTTGCCGGTTATAATACAATTTCATTGGGTTCCGGCAGAAAAGAATTTAATCCTAAAAAAGAACGACCTGGACTCGAAGAATATATGTCAGAAGTTGGTCAGGCTGTACTAAAACAAATTGGTGGCGCTAAAAATGTTGACGAATGTGTAGTTGGTAATTTTATCGCTTCACGCTACAATCGCCAAGGAAATTTAGAAGGATTTTTTCCTATGATTGACGAAGGTTTAAAATATAAACCTGCAATTCGCGTCGAAGGTGCTTGTGGCTCTGGAGCTTTGGCTTTAGCAACTGGAATAAAATCAGTGCTTGCCGAAACTGCAGAAGTTGTTTTGGTAATAGGTATCGAAGTACAAAATACTGTTAAAGCAGTTTATGGTGCAGACATTCTTGCTGCTGCTGGTTGGGCAAAAGAACGTAAAGACGGACATGCTCATTTTTTCCCTGGGAAATTTAGCGACAGAGCAGGAAAATATTACGAGAAATTTGGATATGACTATACTCGTCACGCAATGGCTACATGGTTCAAAAATTCTATCGATAATGCTCGTCTCTGTCCTACAGCACAAGAGTTCCATAACTGCGCCGCAGATCCAATGGCAGTAGGAATGACTAAGCCTAACGGTAAAACATTTGTTGACAATCTCAATGTTTTTGACTGCTCAAAAGTTTCTGATGGTGCTTCTGGAATCGCAATTATGTCGGAAGAAGGTTTAAAGAGATGTGGCATTGCTTTAAAAGATGCTGTTGAAGTTGTTGGATTAGGTATGGCAGAAAACAATCTAACTCAAGGTCCAACAGATCATACTAAACTTGACACCACTGCTGTTGCTGCTAAAAAAGCTCTCGAAATGGCAAAAATAACCATAAAAGATATTGCTACAGTTGAATTACATGACTGTTTTACAATCGCTGGTATTATGGCTACTGAAGCAATCGGACTTGCCGAATATGGCAAAGGTCCTGAGTATGTTAGTGCTGGTCATACTGCTCGTGGTGGAAAAACTCCGATTAATACAACCGGTGGACTCGTTGGTTGGGGACACCCAACAGGAGCAACTGGAGTTCATCAGGCAGTAACAATCTGGGAACAATTAACTGG
>CAZOHR010000310.1:0-4042 GCA_964579045.1 uncultured Bacteroidales bacterium
TCGGGACCGACTACAAATTTTACAGATCACCGATTACCGATTACTGATCACACCGACCACCGACCACCGATTACCGATCACCGATTACCGATTACCGATCACCGATCACCGATCACCGACTATATCCGCCGCGGCGGAATACTAAATACCTAATTTGTTAAATCTTATTTCTAATGCCCAGCTTTTGGCAATGGTTGTCGGAACATAATTCGCATAAGGCTAAAAAGTTCGGGATGCTCAATCTCGAAATCTTCGGGTCTTTCAAAAAAATATTCTGAGACAACTGCTAAAAATTCGCCAGTGTTTTTTGTTGCATAAGGGTGGATGTCAGAATTTCCTTCACTTATTCTTTGTATTTCCATTTTCATTAAAATCATCCAAGGAATTGCATATTTATGTTCAAGTAGTTTTTCTGGGACACCGTCAATTTGTTCATCTTCCTTATCAATTAGATGGATAAACTCGTGCAAGCAAGTATTTCGTTTGTCAGCAAAGTCATCAAAGCCTTCGTAAAGAGCTGTCCTCGAAATTAGAAGCTTACCCTCAAGATGCCCAAATCCTACTAGCCCACGAAAAAATCTGTCAGGTCCGGTAGTAAGAAACTGTTCGTTGAAATTATCTGGATAAATTAATACTTCTTCTAAAACAGTATATTCCCAATTAGGAAAAGCAAAAACTGGAATTACTGCCGAAGATGCTATCAAAATTCTGTCGGTATCATTCACCACAGTATCAACACCTGTTATTTTAACCCTATTTAAAAACTCAACTACTTTTTTTTCAAATAGCAGCTTACCCTTATCATTCAACCTTTGATAGTAAGAAATATTATAGCTTAGAAGATTGCGCCACTGCTCAGTCATTTCGTTGTTAGATGAATTATCTGTAAATCGGTTCCTCACAATGAACACAACAAATGTCCCTATGATAACAATCGCAAAAAGTAGAAAGATCTCCGACATAATTTTACCTTAAGTGGTTCTTTATTCCTTTGGAGATTTGAAAAAGTGCCTCAATTTTTTGAGAATCGAAGATCCAATCGTTTGTTAGATAAATCCCAAAAAGAGATTTGTCTTTTAATTCAGGAACAAAGTCGGTGTTTTGAGTGTTAATACCTGTGCGAAGAAGCGGATCTACCTCGAAACTACTTAGTATTCCTTTTAATATTTGTTCCTTGTTTATTAAATAAAATGCTGCATCTGTTGGCATTTCGTCAAATATTACCTGCTTGTCGAATTCTGGACTCAAAGTTTTGCACTTGTCTTTTTTAAAGATTGAGCCTATTTTATCCAAAATATCGATTTTTCGAACCATAAGTTTTTCACTTTTTGGTATATTTATTTCGAAGAATACCCCTGCGAACTGTGATGTGAATTCACGTGAATCGGCATAACATGCGTAAAATATTGAATTTTCACCGTTCATTGGAATATAAAATGTCCGTCTGTGATAGGTTACTGGATGTAAAGCCGTTCCAGGAAAAGGAGTCTCTTCAAAATGAAATTTTCGAGATGTATTATTGGCAAATTCAACCAATCGATCTGTTCCGCTTATGTTCTCTTCCATATAAGTATATATATCTTAATGCAAATTTATATTTATTGTTTGAATATGCAATAGTTGTCAGAAGTATTTTGAAAAGCCCCCGATCAGGGCAAACGCATCTAAATTAATATTTTTCAACAATTTGACACATTACTGAGGATTACATTTTGCACATAAGCCAAAAAACGAAGCCTAGTATAAGCTGTTCGTTCCATGTTTTTTCTAACGCGAACCGAAGTTCAGCGTTAAATAAAAAAGGCATCTTCAAAAACATGAGCTCTGTAACTTCGCTGGCATATCGAACGGCATTTAGCAGATTATACCAACAGATTCGCTGTTTAATGATACCAAGTCTTAGAATTATATTTGAATAATTTTAGATGCGTTTGCCCTAAGAATGGATTGCCACAAATTAGTTGTATTATAAATTATTATTAACTTTGTATTTTGAAATTAAAATGATGATACTTCTAATCAGAAAATGAATAAATTTGATGAATTATTAATCCAGCCAGAAGGAAGGAGGCTCGAATTTAAAGCAAAACTACCTGCAAAATCAGAAATTTGCAAAACAATTATTGCATTTGCAAATGATGCTGGAGGAACTATTTATATTGGAATACAAGATAATCCTCGAATTGTCATTGGTGTGAGTGAAAACGAACTAACTGAAACAGAAGAAAAACTTTGTAGCATTGTTCATGATAATTGTGAGCCTGTAATTTTGCCAGAAATTTCGTTTGTCAGATATGAAGAGAAAAACCTTTTAAAAGTTGAAATATTTCGTGGTCATAACCCGCCTTATCATCAAAAAAATAAATCGATTATAGACAGCACCTATATACGTGTTGGTTCAACAAACAGGTTGGCATCATTTGAAATTATAAATGAGCTAAATAGAAAAAGACTTAATCAATCGTTTGACGCTGAAGTAGTGCTTCAGAAATCATTTGAAAATTTTGAGTTCAAATCTTTTAAGAATTTATTTTACGAGAAAACTGGTGAATTTTTAAACAGTGAAATCTTGTCGAAATTTGAATTGACACAAAATATTCAAGGAACAACATTTCCCGTAAATGCACTGATATTGTGCGCAGAAGATGTGCTTAAAAAACAATTATTTCCTTACTCCAAAATTGAATGTGCCAGATTTAAAGGAACCAAACCAGGCAATTATATTGATCAAAAAACTTTTGATAATGGTGTCTGTTTTCAACCTGAACTTGCATATAATTTTATTTTAAGACATATTTCTCAAGGTTCATCTAACTATTCTGGAGTTTACACAAATGACAGATGGGAATACCCAGTTTTTGCTATTCGGGAAGCTGTTCGTAATGCAGTAATTCATAGAGATTATTCGATTTTAGGAAGTGATATTAAAATTGCAATATTTGACGATAAAATTGAAATTACTAATCCTGGCAAATTGCCTGCATCAGTTGATTTTAATGATATGGAATCAGGACAATCGAGTATCCGCAATAAAACTCTAGCTCCAGTATTTAAACGTCTCGGAATAATCGAACAATGGGGCAATGGCCTTCAGATTATTTCAGACGAATTAAAAAAATATCCTGAAATAGAATTAAAATGGAGTGAACCAGGAATGTCATTCCGTATTACTTTTCTGAAGAAAAATCTTGAACCTCAAAAAGAGTTACAGCAAGAGTTACAGCAAGAGTTACAGCAAGAGTTACAGCAAGAGTTGCAGCAAGAGACTTTATACTCAAAAGTTCTTAGAATAATAAACAGTAAGCCTATCTCAAGAAAAGAGATATCGCTTTCATTAGGACAAAAATCTATTTCGGGTCAGCTAAATGAAGTACTTTCCAAACTATTATCAAACGGACTTATTGAGTGGACAATAAAAGATAAACCAACATCATCAAAACAGAAATATATTATTACCAATTATGGGCTTATTTTTATTAAGTACTTGAATAAACCCTAACTATACATAAAGAATGGCATGCCACAAATTAGACATATTGGACCAATTTTTACAAACAAAAAGCCTGTAAATGAAACTGTTATAAGTAATGGAGATACTTGTGCAGAGAAGTATAGGTTTGGGTTTAACGGACAGGAAAAAGACGATGAGATAACTGGACAAACTGGAAGCGTTTACACTGCAATGTTTTGGGAGTATGATGCGAGGATTGGGAGAAGGTGGAATTTAGACCCGAAACCGCAAATTTCAATTTCTGATTATGCTTGCTTTGGGGATAATCCTATTTGGTTCAATGATCCTCTTGGAGATACTTTTGTGACTGGAAATGCAAAAAAGAAAGACAAATCTAAAAAAGTAAATGTTACAACCTCTGATGATGGACAGGTAAATTATGAATTTGAAGAAGGAACAAAAAAGCGACACATCAAGAAATTTGAAAATAAAACTCTTCCTGTACTTCAAGCTATGGCACAATCTAAAATGGGAAGAGAGGATATTGACTTTTTAAATAATACACCTACAAAGGTTGATGTTAGACAAACA
>CAZOHR010000310.1:4052-4675 GCA_964579045.1 uncultured Bacteroidales bacterium
ATAAAGTTAGTGGTTTCTATGAATATTGTTTAATAAGACCTTCCTTATATGAATTTAAATGGTCAGCAATTAAAGACTATAATGAGTGGATGGGGTCAACCATGACCGTAGAAACAGGTCATGCCAAACCTGACCAAGCATTGATTGAATCTAACTATCCAGATAAAACTGAAATGACGAAACCTGGAACAAAAGCTTTTTTTGTAGTTTATACTCCTCTTCTTCAAAAAGCAACGACACATATAATTAAATATCGGATAGAAAATCAAATTAAATTAGATGGTAATGTATTAAGACCAATAACGGTTCCAAATTCAAAAATAAGTGGTGAAGACTGGAAATACCATATTACGTTTGATTATTATCAAACGTTGATAATACCAAGATTGTAAATTATGACGTTATCTAAATATATACTATTATTACTATTAATCTTAATAATTACTATTTTTACCAACTGTATTACAGTTGGTAAAAGGTACTATAATTACGCAAAAAAAGTTGATTCTATTACCGACACCTTATATCTTGATAATAAAGGTTACTTTTATTATGATAATGTTGTTGAAATTTGCAACATTAATGATGGTGAAAAACACGGAAGGGCTGTAAAAATATATGGA
>CAZOHR010000311.1:0-4663 GCA_964579045.1 uncultured Bacteroidales bacterium
ATCGGTATGCCCCACTGGCAATACTAATTGTAATTCCTGAGCTAAGATGTTTGAAATTAAGACAAGTGTTAATAGAATAAATCCTGTTGTTTTTTTCATTTTAATATTATTTTCTCAACCAAAACTAAAGCTCAGGATTATGGCTATTATTTGTATCCTAGCTCAACCGAGATAAACTTGATTAAGTCCCAAAAATAGTAATTTATAACCGTTACTTTCATATCATTTAGTTTGAATACTTAATCAGAAACAGTTTCCCGCAAAAGTAGGATGCATTATCTAAAGAACATTCTCCTTAATTCGCCAAGCACTAAAATAATAGAAGTTGAACCAATAATTATCAGCCAATCTTCAATTTTAATTGGCACTGTTCGAAACACTTCACCGCCAAATTGCACAATCAAAATCTGGCCAACCAGAATTAAAACCAGAACTGTGAGAAATCCTAAACTTTTAGAAAGATTATGAAATGCAGATTTGCCTGATGCAAACGCTTTGACATTGAATAGATTCCAAAATTGCATCATCACAAAAACCGAAAAGAAAACTGATAAATTATAATCGCTTATATCTCCATTAACATCTCTGAATTTATAAAGAAGGAAAAACAATATCCCAACAAAGCTAAAGCCCATAAATAGAATATTCTTTCGCATTGATGATGTAATTATAAAATCCTCATTCTTACGTGGCTTTCGTTTCATCACAGAATTATTAGGAGGCAGAGATGCTAATGCGCCTGCAGCAAAAGTATCCATGATAAGGTTTACCCATAGCATCTGGGTTACCGTCAAAGGTAATTCGTGCCCGAAAATTGAACCAATCAAAACAATGATCATCGCCGTTACATTTATTGTAAGCTGGAAAATGATGAACCTCTGAATATTTTGATAAAGAGAACGTCCCCACAAAACAGCCGAGCCAATACTTTTGAACGAATCGTCGAGAATTGTGATATCGCTGGCCTCCTTTGCCACAGATGTCCCACTACCCATCGACAACCCAACGTGTGCAAAATTAAGTGCTGGTGCGTCGTTTGTTCCGTCACCTGTTACTGCCACAACCTCACCCGATTTCTGAAGTAATTGTACCAACCTTTGCTTGTCGGAAGGACGCGCTCTGCAAAGTATTTTAAGGTCTTTACATATTGCTAAAACCTCATCATCGCTCATATTCTCGAATTCCTGACCTGTTAATATCGCAAATTCTGGAACATCAAGTCCAAGGATTCCAATCTGTCGTCCTATTTCTTTTGCAGTACCTGGAGTATCTCCGGTCACAATCTTGACATCAATACCAGCATTTATACATTCCTGAACTGCATCAGGAACGTCTTCGCGAATAGGATCAGAAATAGCAGCAATTCCAAGATAAGTTAAATTATGATTTACAATTTTACCATCTGCAATCCTAGGCAAACTGTCTTCGATAATCTCATAAGCAAAACCAAGTGTGCGCATAGCCTGCGACTGATATTTACTAAGCATTTCATCAATTTCAGATTTTGCTTCTTCAACAGCTTTCAAATTATCCTTGTATTTTACATTTGCCGATTTCGACAATACAATCTCTGGCGCTCCCTTTACATACAGTATTTTCTTATTTAATAATGGAGAATTAACGAGAGTTGCCATATATTTTCGCTCGGTAGAGAAACTCAATTGCTGTATAACTTCAGTATTTTCACGAATGTCGAGATAAGATATATTTAGACCTTCGAGCCAAAGCAACAATGCTGCTTCGGTTGGATTCCCTAAAGTTTTTAGATTATCCTTATCTGAATAATCAAGATGTGCGGTCGAATTTAATGCTATATTTTCTTTAATCAACGTGGCAGTTTCTTCACTGTTTAATTTCTGCTTAGATAAAGCAAAAAATTTTGTTTCGTAAATCTGCATTTGATTTTTGGTGAGAGTGCCAGTTTTGTCAGTACAAATCACAGTTGTTGCTCCCATAGTCTCGGTAGCATGCATTTTGCGAACAAGATTATTCGACTTCAACATACGCCGCATACTCAACGCTAGACTCAAGGTTACACTCATTGGCAATCCTTCGGGTACTGTAACAACTATTAAAGTTACCGCAACCATAAAATACTGTAGTATTTGTCCCGCTGCATCAATATTAATCCATGAACTTTTTTCGAGTGGATTTATTCCAAAAACAAAAGATATACCAGCAAGAACCACAAAAACCACAAGACTATATGCAAACCATCTTAGCCAACCATGATTCTCAACTATCGAGGGCATTCCTTTTTTCTTCTTTGTCACCATCTCTATTCCATCAAATAAAATAGGGACCCAAATCTTTGAAAGTAATATAATCGCAGCTATTAGTACTGAGGCAAAAAGATAAAATTGAGGGAAAGTAAAACTTAGCTTATCTATTACAACATCTTTTACAAATAAACTCACAAAAGTAAAGATTGCAAAAGTAAAGCCGATTACTCCAATAAATCTAGCCAATCCCTCGAGTTGCTTATTGAGTGGCGTTTTCTCTCCGCTTACTTCGGCCGATTTTTGAGCAACTTTGCCATATTCGGTAAAATCACCCACTTCTGTAACCTGCATTACTGCAGTTCCATCCATAAGCTTTGTTCCTCGCATTAGTCTGTTTGACGGATAAGTTGCTTCTGCATGAAAATTCTCTGGATTTGTAGTTTTCTCTACAAGTGGCTCACCTGTTAAACATGACTCATCAATCTGCAAAGAAACTGCGTCAAGCAAATTCCCGTCGGCAGGAATCTCATCACCAGTATTTAAAATTACTATATCTCCAACTACAATGTCTTTCTTGCTTACTTCTGTTACAATTCCATTTCTTATTACTTTTACTGCACTATCATCATTAACCAAATTTAAAATATCAAACTTTCGATTTGCATCATACTCGAACCAGAAAGCGACACCTGTAGCAAGAATAATTGCTGCAAAAATCCCAATTGTTTCGATAAACTCATTATGTACAAATCCGATTCCTAATGATAGCAATGCGGCTATTAATAGAATCTTAATAATTGGATCATCGAATTTCTTTATAAATAATTTCCAAACAGCTTCTTTGGGTGGTGGTGTGAGTATATTTGCTCCATGCTTCTCCCTGCTTTCGAGGACCGAGGCTGTATCAAGCCCTTTGTAATGTTTTTTTGCTTCCATTTTATATATTTATCAGCTCCAAGATTCTAATTGCAAAGTTGCAAAATTTAACCAATCTTCAAAACCTTGTATCTTTATTTTTTAATTTCTTTTTTTTGACTGAACGTTTGGTCAAAGATAAACTCTTTTAGAATATCTTGCAAATTTTTTAAGAAGATTTTAACGAATTTTCTGTGTTTTTTCTATTTCCCCTAAAACTTACATTTCAACATTCAAACATCGCAACGCTTCCCCTTCACAACTCTCTCTTAAATGCATTGCACCGCCATTGCAGTATTTAAAGTCTTTACATTTTTTACAGATTCCGTTTTTCATCCATTTACGGTTGCGCATGGTGGTGAAATTATTTTCCCAGATGCTGAGAAATGATTCTTGGTAAATATTACCTTGAACAAAACTGTGATTATTGTTTGGGCAAGCTGAAACCGATCCATCAGCAAGTACCGAACCGATATTTATTCCTGCACGGCAAAAGAACAGTCCATCGCGAATTTCGTGATCGTAGTCACCTGCATAAGCTTCGCAACTGAAAGAGGTTTTTATTTTATCATCAGTTCTACATTCTCTGATATATTTAAACAAAGACTCGATTTCATCTCCGTTTAGATGTAAGTCGGAATACTCTACCGCTCTTCCAATAGGGGCAATTGTAAAAAGTCGCCATGCTTTTATTCCGATTTCGATAAGTTTTTGCCTTATTTGTTCTAGTTCAGGTAAATTGCGTTTGTTAACACAGGTTACAACATCGTGTACAACATTTTCGTTTGCCGAAATTATTTCAAGTGCATTTTCAACCCCTTCAAATGATTTATTGCTTCCACGCATCCAGTTGTGATTTTCTTCCAGACCGTCCATGCTCAATGTAATTGCTCGTAATCCAGACTTTACGAGATTATCAAATCTCTCCTGAGTTAGCATCAACCCATTTGTAACCATTCCCCATGGAAAGCCAAGAGCAGAAATTTGTTTTCCACATTCTTCCAAATCTTTACGCATAAGTGGTTCGCCGCCAGTGAGCACGATCATTACATCGCCGGGATTGTATTTGGTGGAAATTTCTTTCAGAACACTTAAAAAATCCTCAACTGGCATATCATTTACGCTGCTTTCTTTTTTACAATCACTGCCACAATGCAAACAATTAAGATTACATCTTAGTGTACATTCCCAAAACAAATATGTAAGCGAATGAAGTCTTGCCTCATTTTTGGCAAAATCAGAAAAAACACGCCTAACCAAACGCTGTTTTAAACTTAATGCCATTAATTAGTTTGGTCGAGTTTAATTTCAATCAACTCCTCATTATATTCAATCGAAGTGTCAATTTTGGTATAAACGCCATTCTGCTCTCCGTCAACATCTTCAACATAAATATGTAACTGATTATTATTAGCAATAATCCCGCTGTAAAAAGCGCCTGTTGAATCTGTTGTAACAGTTAGGGAGTCAGTATCTGATACGATATTAACTCTTAGCCCATTTATCCCCTGATCCGTTTCGTTATC
>CAZOHR010000312.1:0-4663 GCA_964579045.1 uncultured Bacteroidales bacterium
CCACATGCTTGTATTTGTTTCATCAGTTTTCGTCATGCAATTTAATTTCTAACAGCTACATAGTTAAGTTTATTTTATTACGTGAGGTTTTTGCAATTAGGCCAATTGCGTTTAATGATACTGACAATCAGCGCATTAACAATCGACATTATTTTTTTTAATATTTTTTCGCTAAAATATTTGCACAATAAAAAATTTGCTTTACTTTTGCAGTCCCTAAACGGTACCATAGCTCAGTCGGTAGAGCACAGGACTGAAAATCCTGGTGTCCCTAGTTCGACCCTAGGTGGTACCACAGCCTCAACGAAAGTTGAGGCTTTTTTTTTACAACGATAAATCCCTTTTTGAAAAAATCCTTACCCCAGCAAAATACAATAAGCCAGTAATTACAGTCATAATCGAAAAACTAAGAAAGAACGAGCCTCCCGAGATAATAGAATCAGAATCAAGTAGTGATATTATTGTGAAATTACTTAGGAAATTAAGCGAAGGATCAACATTGCTCAAAATATCGATAATAATAAAAGCAAGTGGTAGTCCAGCGCCTAAGGCTAAGGCATTCTTTGTTTCATCAAAGATACAAGATGACAAAAAGCTAATACCACTAAACATTCCAAAAAGCAAAAACATTCCAATATTTAATGTAATAAAAGACTTTATATCAAGTAATCCAGGGAATGAAGCTTCGGAGCTTACGATACCAACAATTGTAAGAATCAATAATTGCAATGCGATACTTGACAAAAAGAAGATTGCCTGAAAGCTTGCAATCCTAGTTCTAGTATGTGGAGTAGAAAGCAAATACGCCATTGACCCTTTATTTACATGCTCCACCATCAGTCTATTTCCAACGAGAATCACATAAATAATTAGAATGAAATAAATCAACATACCGTAAAAATACGAGGTAATCATATTTATTAAAGAAGCATTCTTGTCAATATCAAAGCCAAATGCAGTAATCATATCCGAAGACATCTTAAACTCTGCTAGGGCAATAAGTTCATCCAGTCCATTTGGATCATACATATTGATAATTACACTAAGATACATCACCAAAGTTCCTAGAATTATCGAAAATATTCCGTAATTCTGTTTTATATCAAACAATAATAAAGATTTTAGTTTCATGCCTTGTTCCCTCCATAATATTGCATAAATAAATTCTCCAAAGTGTAATTTTCCGACTGAATATCTAAGAGATGATAAGTAGAAAGCTCTTTTATCAAAGTATTAAGATTATCTATCTGCTTAACATCGACAATCACCTTCGACACAGGTGAAGTAGCAAATTTACCGCTTTGAACAAACTTATTAGCTTCGTCAGCGGATGCAAAGGTTAGAGTATAGTTTTTTCTTTTCTTAGCTAAAAGGCTGTGAATATCTTCAATACAAACCATTTCGCCTTGACGAATAATCCCAATGGTATCGCAGTTTTTCTCAACTTCTTCGAAATTGTGACTAGACATAAGAATTGTCTTACCATTCTTCTTTTCTTCCATAATCAGATTATCAAATTCCAGTTGCATCAATGGATCTAATCCACTGGTAGGCTCATCCAGAATTAAAATCTGTGGATTGCTCATAAATGCTGTAACAATGGCAACCTTCTGTTTCATTCCTTTTGACATCCTACGAATTTTTGTAGTCGCATCCAATTCAAATCTATCGATAAGCTGCTTGCACATTGTCAAATCTTTTTTCTGACGTAGCTGCGAAATAAAACTAAAGAATTGGAGCCCAGTCATAGAATCAAACAAAGCTGGTTCTCCTGGAAGATAGCCAACATTCTTCATAATCTCAGAAGTTTGTTTCCTGCAATCCATTCCATTTATTTGGCAATGTCCTGAGTCTGCATTTAAAAAGCCCATAAGATGACGTATTGCAGTTGTTTTACCAGCTCCGTTGGGGCCAAGAAATCCGAAGACTTCCTTCTCCTTAATAGAAAAGCTGATATTAAATACACCTTTTCTCCGTCCAAAATCCTTGGTTAAATTATTTATTTCAATCATAAACCAAATCTGTGTTAAAAAAAATGAGGAAATCAAGTGTAAAATTAAATAAGAAATCTGAATTGAAGAAATATTTTTGCGACTTTTAAATTAGTATCTTTCCTGTCATCTCTGCAGGAATAGCGAGATTCATAAGTTTTAAAATTGTTGGTGCTACATCTGCGAGAATTCCATTTTTTATTGCTTTATACTCTGTGTTTATAAGAATGCACGGTACAGGATTTAGTGAATGTGCCGTATTTGGAGAGCCGTCATCATTTACGGCATTGTCAGCATTTCCATGATCAGCAATAATCATAATTGAATAGTCTTCTTTAATAGCAGCATCTACAACTTCGCCAACACATTTATCAACAGTCTCAACAGCCGATTTTATAGCTTCATAAATTCCTGTATGTCCTACCATATCGCAATTTGCAAAGTTAACTACAATTAAATCGTGAGTATTCTTTTCTATTTCTTCTATAAGAGCATCCTTAACCAAGGGGGCACTCATTTCAGGTTGCAAATCGTATGTAGCAACTTTGGGAGAAGGAATCATAACTCGATTTTCGTTATTAAAAACATCCTCGCGCCCACCACTAAAAAAGAAAGTAACATGTGCATATTTTTCGGTTTCAGCAATTCTCAATTGATTAAGTCCATTGGCTGATACAATTTCGCCAAGAGTATTGTTTAAATTATCTTTATCGTAAACAATATGAATATTTTGAAAAGATTCATCGTAGCGGGTCATTGTATAGTAACGGAGAGGAATAGTTTTCATACCAAACTCTGGAAAATCCTTCTGTGTTAAAGCTGTCGTAATTTGCCTGAGTCTGTCTGTTCTAAAATTGAAACATATAACAACATCGTCTGGCATAATCTTAGATACCGGAGCATTGTTTTTGTCAACCATAATAATAGGTTTTATAAACTCGTCAGTAACTCCCCCGTCGTATGATTTTTGTATTGAGCTTAAAATATCTGTCGATTTCTCACCAATTCCATTAACCATCAAGTCATACCCCACTTTAACTCTCTCCCATCTTTTGTCGCGATCCATCGTGTAATAACGACCAACAAGAGATGCAAATTTAACATCTGAGGTTTTAAGAGCGTCGGACACTTTTTTCACAAAGCCAAGACCGCTTTTTGGGTCAGTATCACGACCGTCGGTGAGTGCATGAATAAATGTTCTTTTTGACCCAATTTTATCAGACAAACGAGCAAGTGCAATGAGATGATCGTCTGTTGAATGCACTCCACCATCAGACACCAAACCGATTAGATGAACTTGTTTATTGTTTTTTACGGCGAATTCAAATGCTTCAACAAGTACTGGATTCGAGAAAAAATTTGCATTTTCAATTTCTTTATTTATACGCACTAAATCCTGATATACGACTCTACCTGCACCAATATTAAGATGTCCCACCTCAGAATTACCCATTTGACCATCAGGGAGACCAACATTTTCGCCACAGGTAAGTAATTCAGAGTTAGGATATTCCAGCAAAAACCTATCATAATTGGGAGTATTTGCAGCGGAAATGATATCTGCTTTTAATCCATTGCCTTTTCCCCAACCGTCGAGAATCATCAGTATTGCTTTTTGTGTTGTTGCCATTTCGTAAAATTTTAAATTTTGTGCTAAGTAATTAAACAAAGGTGGTTCGTTTATGTTTGCCGTTTAATGCTTGCAAAAATATGGTTTATTTTCGTGAATACAAAGGACAAAACCATATCTAATATTAGCAAAAGAATGTGTTGAAAGAATTATTCAAAAAAAATGGTTTTAATTTAAAATAATTCAATCATTAATTCTACTTTTGTAAGTTGGGATTAAAGCCCTCTGTTGTGAAAGAAAATATTATGTTTAACTAAAATAATTTAATTATGAAGAAAGGTTTACTATTTTTAATTATCGGCTTATTTTTAAGCACATTCACTTTTGCTCAACTTGTAAGTGAAACTTTTGAAACTCAACCTACTGTTGCTAGTGGAACACATCCAAGTGTAACAATTTCAGGTTGGTTAAATCATGCAACTGTTGGAACCAGAACTTGGTTAGCAAGACAGTTTGGCGATCCTGTAAACAGATATGCTCAGGCAACTGCTTACAACTCAACTGATGCATCAAATGTTTATTGGCTAGTAGCTCCAGGTGTAAACATGGATTTATCTACTGGTGAGAGTTTGTCTTTTGATTACAACTCTGGTTATGACAATGGATTTGCATTAGCAGTGTTATATTCGAACAACTTCGACGGAACAACTGGTGGCATAGCTACTGCAACTTGGACTGACATTACTAGCAGTTTTACAATTCCTGCAGGACCAGCAAGTACTTATGGAACAATTGCAACTGCAGGTTCTTTAAATGTTTCTGCTTATACTGGAACAGTGTATTTTGCTTTTAGATACACAGGTGCTGCAACAGGTACAACTACTACAGTTCAGGTTGACAATATCGTTTTATCAGGTGTTGTTGGTATTGAGGAAGTTAATTTATTCGAAACTGCTGTTTATCCAAACCCAGTTTCTGACGTTTTAACAATTTCTGAGGCTTCGAACATTACTGTTTCAAGTATCACTGGTCAAGTTGTTATCAAAGCAAACAATACAACTTCTGTTGACATGTCAAACCTTACAAAAGGAATGTACATTGT
>CAZOHR010000313.1:0-4641 GCA_964579045.1 uncultured Bacteroidales bacterium
AAATCACAACGGCTTTAGCCCTCACTTCGATACACTCAGTGCGGCGCAACGAAGTAAAAAAACAAATTACAAAAAACAAATCACAAAGAGAAACGTCGTAGCGGAGCTATTAATTACTCATTTGCCGTCATTTTTTCTCAAATTGAGCAGTTGTTTGCCGTCATTTTTTCTAAAAAACATTCATTGTTTGCCGTCATATTTTGTAATTTTTGTTATTTTTGTAAAATATTTTCTAAAATTTTAACTTGTTATGGCATATATAAAAAGACAAATAGACTCGGTTTTAACAGATTGGAAAGCCGATACTTACAGAAAACCATTGTTGATTCGTGGTGCCAGACAAGTCGGGAAATCTTCTGCCGTGCGAAATCTTGCTAAGAGCTTTGAATATTATATTGAAATAAACTTTGAAATGCAAAAGTCGATTCATTTGATTTTTGAACAGGATCTTGACCCACATAAGATTTGCGAGGAACTGTCTTTGTTAACCAATACTCCGATAATTCCTGGAAAAACTCTGCTATTTTTAGATGAAATTCAGACTTGCTTGCCTGCAATATCTTCGCTGAGATTTTTTTATGAGAAATTTCCAGACTTACATGTTGTGGCTGCTGGTTCTTTATTGGAATTTGCGCTAAAACGCTTAGCTTCATTTGGTGTTGGTAGAATTAGGTCAATATACATGTATCCATTTTCATTTGAAGAATTTATTGATGCTTTAGGGGAGTCAGGTTTGTCCGAAGCTCTTGCTAAATGCGAAATAGGAAGACCATTTTCCGAACCTGTTCACAATAAATTTCTTGATTATTTGATTAGATTCGTCATTATTGGTGGCATGCCTGAAGTTGTTGCAACTTACATAAGAACGGGTAGTTTATATGATTGTCAGATTGTTTTGGATGATTTGATAAATTCTATTTATGATGATTTTGCAAAATATAAATCAAATGTTCCGACTTCGAGGTTGAAAGAGGTTTTTGTCTCTGTAATCAATCAGGCAGGTAACAAGTTTGTATATTCGAAAGCATCAACTGATTCTAATCACTTGCAAATAAAAGAAAGCGTTGAACTACTGCAGTTAGCGGGGTTAATTTCTCCTGTTACACATTCCTCGGGCAATGGTGTTCCGTTAGCATCGGAAATGAATTTGAAATATATGAAGTTTATTGTTCTAGATACAGGTATTTTTCAAAGGATTTTAGGGTTGGAAATGTCTGATTTAATTCTGGGCGAAAAGCTTGAACAGATTAATAAGGGTGAATTGGCAGAGATATTTGTGGGAACTGAGTTAATAAAGGGCTCTTCTACGTTTAGCGCTGCACAATTGTACTATTGGCAAAGAGAGTCTCAGGGTAGCCAGGCAGAAATTGATTATCTCGTTCAACGCGGACAGAATGTTGTGCCAATAGAGGTTAAGTCAGGCACTAGAGGTAAAATGCAAAGTCTGCATTTATTCTTGCACGAAAAGAATTTACAGATTGGTGTGCGAACTTCGATGGAAAATATCGGCGAAGTTGATAAAATCAGGATTTTTCCAATGTATGCTTTACCACGATTATTAAAGCAATTGTAAATTTTAAGCGTTAATTAATCGTTTGCCGTCATTTTTTCTCAAATTGAGCAGTTCTTTGCCGTCACTTTTTCTAAAAAACAGTGATTGTTTGCCGTCATATTCTTAAATTTTGCAATATGTAAAATGGTAGTAAAACATGATTTTTAGTAATGTCGAAAATTCTTGACAGAAATTGGAATTGGCAGATCGTATTCAAATTGTACAGTGTTTATGATTTAGATAGCAGTTAGTTTGGGAGATTGCTTCGCTTCGCTGCGCAATGACCATGCCTGATTGAGATAGGCATGGTCATTGGTCGTCGCCCTAGCGATGAAGCAACCCCCAAAAACTAGCAGAATCAGATTTTAACGCAGTTGCAAGTACAAGGCTTTTGCAATACAATTCTTGAAATCCTGATTCAAGTAGTTTTCCCTTCTCTTCCAAGTAAAAAACCGCTGATACGAAATCCCGAAAGCATTTAAAGCTCTATTTAAACCTAAAACATCTTTGGTTTAATGCTAAATGGCTAAAATATTTTGTTCAATAATATTTTGCCATAACTAAAAATCGGACGTATAGTTACAGCTCAGTAGAGTAAATTATCACTGTCTTCAATATGTACAGTATGGATTCTGCATTAAAATAGAATTTTTTGACCATCATAAGCCATGTGAACATTTCTTGGTAATGAAGCATTTACCTCATTTTGCAAGCCCATATGGTGACTTACATGAGTAAGATAAACATGATCAGCATTTGTCTTTTTTGCAATTTCGAGAGTTTCATTTAATGAAAAGTGGGAGATGTGTTCTTTGTGTCTTAATGCGTTAATTATGAGGTGTTTACAGTTTTTTAATTTAAGTAATTCATTATCTGAAATATACTTCGCATCGGTAATATATGCAAGTTCTCCAATTTTAAATCCAAGTATTGGAAGTTGAGCATGCATAACTCGAATCGGAATAATTTCTATTTCTTCAATGCAGAATCTGTCTTCATTTATGTTGTGAAGTTCAAATTTTGGTATTTCTGGATAACCAGAGCCAGAGAAAGAATAGTCGAATTCCTTTTTTAAGGCATCGGAAACGCGTTTTTCTGCATAAATAGGCATTGGGTGGCCAGAAATGTAATTATAGGCTCTAACGTCGTCTAAACCGCCAATATGGTCGCGATGCTCATGGGTAAGAAGTATTGCATCCAGCTTGGAGATGTTTTCTCGGAGCATTTGCTGTCTAAAATCGGGTCCAGCATCTATTACAATGTTAATTGTATCGGTTTTAATCAACACTGAGCTTCGGAGGCGTTTGTCGTGACTATCGGTGGATGTACAGACATTACAATTGCAGCCAATTATAGGTACTCCCTGTGATGTTCCTGACCCTAGAATGATAGCCTCCATCATTGTTTTTAAGTTTGTTTTTGTGTTTGATTTTTGCAAATGTAGGTCAATTTCGTGAAATTGGCCTAACTAATTGCAAAAAAACAAAAATGATTTCATCACATTTAAACATAAATCCTACTTTTGTGAATATTTTATTGAAATGCAATACAAGTCAAGTTTATATCTTATTCCTAATCTGATCGGCGAAACCGAAATTAAAGATGTAATTCCAGCATCGGTGAGCGAAATTGTTACTAAATTAAAGCATTTTATTGTTGAAGATGTTAGAAATGCTCGTCGATTTTTGAAGAAACTAAATAAAGAGATAGTTATTGACGATCTCATGTTTTATGAACTAAATAAGCACAGTAATCCTAAGGATATTTCTAATTATCTGAATGCTAGCTTGTCAGGCGCTGACATAGGTATGATAAGCGAAGCAGGACTTCCATGTATTGCAGATCCTGGTAATGTTATTGTAAAGATGGCTCATGAAAAAGGGATTAGAGTTGTGCCACTTTCGGGGCCATCATCAATATTTATGGCTTTGATGGCTTCAGGTTTAAACGGACAGAATTTTGCATTTAATGGTTATATTCCTATTGAAGCATCACTTAGGATAAGTAATCTTAAAAATCTGGAGCATAGGTCATTAAAAGAAAAGCAATCTCAAATTTTCATGGATACCCCCTTTAGAAATAATAAATTATTTGAAGATATTCTTTTAAATCTTAATCCTCATACTTATCTTTGTGTCGCGTTGAATATCAGTTGTGTGGATGAAATGATTTTGACCAAAACTGTTGCTGAGTGGAAAAAAACAAAAATTGATTTGAACAAGAAACCTTGTATTTTTATAATTTAATAAGCAAAACGATATGGCTAACACTAACAGAATTTTAAAAATATTTGCATTAATTGCTGGAATGGCAGTTATTGTATTAAGTTCTGGAAAAATTTTCAATTATGATCTAAGATATGATGAAAGCGCAGCAAAGAACAAAGCTGTTGTTTTAACCGATAAAACAAAATTCTTTCCTGAGATTGCCGAGGATTTTTCTTATTATGAGCTTGATTCGGTGCAGGATTGCTACTATTTGTATGATTCTAAGGACAAACTTAGCTGTTATGTAATTTTTTCTTCGCCGTATTGCGATTCTATCGAAGGGTTTGGCGGTGCAGTTCCATTGGCGATCGTCTTTGATGCAAAGAATAAGATAAAACAATTATACTTGTTTGAGAATTCTGAGACCCCATCATGGATTTATAATCTTAAGGCCGATGGTTTCTTTAATTCATGGAATGGTTTGTCGGCAAATCAAGCCATGGAGAAGAAAGTAGATGCTGTTAGTGGCGCAACTTTCTCAAGTGTAGCATATATCGAAACCGTGAATACAAGGTTGTCGAAGTTTTGTGATACAAAGCAAGAAAAACATGGTAAGGGGTGGTTAAACGTACTTGGAATTATTTCTTCGTTTATAGTTTTAATTTTTGCTGTGTTTAGTTTTTTGGTCCCTCATCAAACTACTAGATATAGAATATTCTTACTCATTGGATCTGTTGGAATACTAGGTTTTTGGCAGGGCAATTTTATTAGTATGGCACTTATAAACAATTGGTTGATAAATGGATTGGATATTTGGGCTCAGATATTTTTATTTGTTTTATTATTTCTATCTATTCTGTTGCCTTTGATCACAAATAAATC
>CAZOHR010000314.1:0-3282 GCA_964579045.1 uncultured Bacteroidales bacterium
CAAATCACAAATTACAAATCACAAATTACAAATCACAAATTACAAATCACAAATTACAAAACTTTACAGTTTACAGACTACCGCGTGGGTATATTATCCAATATCCACCCCACGCGAGTAACTCGCGCGGTAATAGTCTAGTTACTATTTGATTTTTGTAATTTGTAATTTGTAATTTGTAATTTCCCCTTGTACCATTTAAATCAAAATTAAAATTTCAAGTAATAGTCGGCTGTTAGCCTAATATATTCTTCGGTGTATTCGTGTCGCTGGGTCTTTTCGATAGCCAAAGATTCGATAATTGTATCCGATTTAGATTTCGATATTTCTGTAATTATTCTTACTGGATTTTTAGTTTGGGTAGGGTGAATAACAAGTCTTGATTTAATATAAAAGCCAGCTGCTAAAGATTCTTGTTCAAATTCGCGAGATTGTTCAACTGGAAATATAACTATTGCTCTGCCATCAGGCTTTAGCAGTCTATTTATATTGAATACTAATTCACTAATGGTAAGCTCAATGTTGTGTCTGGCGAGGGCTCGATTTTTATCAGGAGCTAACACATCGGTTGTAAAATATGGAGGATTTGAGACAATAAGGTCAATGTCAAGTTCCTGATAATCTGCAAAAGCACAATGGCTAATCGAAATTCGACTGGCAAATAGCGACTTTTCTGCATTAAACCTTGCGAGCTTTACAGCTTCTTCGTTGATGTCTATTCCAAAAACCATTGCGTTGGATTTCTGTGCCAACATTAATGCAATTAGACCAGTTCCAGTACCAACATCCAATATTTTTTTTGCATTTTCTACTTTAGTATAAGCACCTATCAAAACGCCATCGGTACCTACTTTCATAGTGGATTTATTTTGAAGAATCTCGAATTGCTTAAATCTAAATAGGTTTTCGCTCATACTTAAAAATCTTCGTTTACCCCAACACCAAATAGCGCGAAATCATATTTTACCGGATCGTCTGGATCAAATTCTCTTAACACTGCTGTAAGTTCACAAACCGACTTCCAGTCATTCTGATTTCTGTTTAAAATTCCCAACATTCGTGCGATTCTTCCACTGTGCAAGTCGAGTGGAATATACAATTGAGATGTAGAGATGTTTTTCCAGATTCCAAAATCGACACCACGATTATCATCTCGCACCATCCATCTTAAAAACATGTTGAGACGTTTGGCTGCCGATCCAGATTCTACATTTGCAACATGGCGTCGTGTTCGTAAGGGGTGCTCTATCGAGAAAAATATTTTGTGGAAATTTACCAAGCCACTATACAAATCACCATCTGTAATAAAAACCTGTTCAAGTCCCCCATGATTTAGATAGATATTTTTCAGTGATTGAATAAAGAAAACTAAATCTACGCCGTTAAACGTGCGATGTACAGCTTTCTCAAATCTTTTTAAATCGCTGGGCTTATGATTAATGGTAAAATCATAAGGAGAATTATCCATAAGATTCATAAACTTGCGAGCATTATTAATAATCGAAACGCGTTGCCCCCAAGCAATTGTTGAAGCAATAAATGCACTAATTTCCACGTCTTCTTTCAAAGAAAAAGAATGAGGGATTTGAATTGGATCAAATTCAATAAAGGAGGGATTGGCAAACTTATTGTATTTACTTTCCAAGAAGTCTTTTAATGCATCACGGTCTAATATCTCGAGCATCTGATGAAATTTAAAAGCCCGAAATTAAAACTTTATTTAGAACTTTAAAAACTATTTATTTTCTTTGCATTATGTTTTTAGATTATTTGTGGCAAGGAATCATTGTTGGGTTATCGGCTTCCATTCCATTGGGACCGATTGGAGTCCTATGCATACAAAGAACTTTAAATAAAGGTAAAATCTCAGGTTTTGTTAGCGGTTTAGGCGCAGCAGCAGCAGACGGTTTTTATGCGATAGTTGCAGGTTTTAGCATAACAA
The DNA here is from genome assembly GCA_964579045.1 of uncultured Bacteroidales bacterium. GTDB lineage: Bacteria > Bacteroidota > Bacteroidia > Bacteroidales > ML635J-15 > Bact-19. The sequence continues at coordinate 1,943 of CAZOHR010000314.1, forward strand.
TAATCATCGACTCACTTACCGAGTATCAAACATACCTAAGAATAATTGGAGGCATAGTTCTTTTAGTAATGGGGTATAAACTTATTGTTGCAAATCCGGGCATTCAACTTAGAAAACAACTTAAGAAAAAAGGGAAAGGCTTATTTGGTGATTTTATTTCAATATTTGCTCTCACAGTATCTAATCCAATTACCGTTTTTGTTTTTGCAGCAGTATTTGCTGGTTTTGGCATTGTTGATAAAGAATCACAGTTCACTTCTGTTTTATCGTTGATCTTTGGAGTTGTGTTTGGGGCAACATTATGGTGGTTCACTCTTTCTTCTGTTGTAAGCATTTTCAGGAGCAAGTTTAAACTTAGAAGAATGTTATGGATTAACCGTATTGCTGGGGTACTAGTAATTATTTTCGGTTTGTTTGTAATTGCAAGTATTTTCTTTGATAAACCTTAAACAATCCCTTCCCTCATCAGATCGTGTAGATGAATAATTCCAAGGTATTTTCCATTAGAAGCAACAATTAGCTGAGTAATATTATTACTTCTAATCAAATTAAGTGCATTTACAGCCAATTCATCTTTCTCGATGGTTTTTGGATTTAGGCACATAATATCTTTAGCTTTTATTTCTGTTAGTTTATCTGGAAATTTCTCAAGCATTCTCCTTAAGTCACCATCAGTAATTACACCCATAAGATTACCCGTTGAATCGACTACGGCAGTAGCTCCTAGTCTTTTACTAGTAATTTCGGAAATAACTTTTCTAATGTCATCATCTGCATCAACTTTGGGAGATTCATTAAACTTATAAATATCATCTACTCGCAGATACAATTTCTTACCAAGCGAACCACCAGGATGAAAACGCGCAAAATCTTCGGGGGTAAATCCTTTTGATTCCAACAAAGCAACCATAAGAGCATCACCAATAACTAGCTGTGCCGTTGTGCTTGATGTTGGAGCGAGATTATTTGGGCAAGCTTCATTAGATACTTTTGCATGCAAAACAAAGTCAGCAGATTTGGCAAGAAAAGAATCTGTTTCTGAAACAATCGCGACAATTAAGTTGCCGTAGTTCTTTATTAGTGGTATTAATACTTTTATTTCTGGGGTATTTCCACTTTTTGAAATGCAAATAACAATATCATCTTGTTGTACAATTCCTAAATCGCCATGAATAGCATCTGCAGCATGCATAAAAACAGAAGGAGTTCCAGTTGAATTAAATGTGGCAACAATTTTTTGAGCAATAATTGCACTTTTACCTACACCTGTAATAATTACTCTTCCTTTTGTTTTTAAAATCCAATTTGCAAGCGGAAAATATTCGAACTTGAGGGGGAAA
>CAZOHR010000314.1:3292-4633 GCA_964579045.1 uncultured Bacteroidales bacterium
CTGCAGCATGCATAAAAACTGCAGGAGTACCAGTTGAATTAAAGCTTGCGACAATTTTCATCCCAATGTTTGCACTTTTGCCAATTCCAGTAACAATTACTCTGCCTTTTGACTGTGCGATGCTTTGAACTACGTTAGCAAAACTTTCGTCAATACAATCTAATAATCCTAAAACCGCTTCAGCTTCGGCCTTGACAGTTTTTTTTCCGCTTTCAATAATATTTTCTTTGTTAAAACTTTGCATCTCAAAAATTTTTGCTAATTTAGTATAAATTTAATAATCCGGATTTGTAAATCCGTTAAATTGAATTTAAATCTTAATAAAGGTTTAAAATCATTTCTTTATTAAAAAAATTATTTTAATTTTGATTTACAAGGAAAAAAAATAAGAATGGATAACAAAGAACAGCAAATTTCAGAATTACTGAAGAAATACTTTGGATTTGACAATTTCAAAGGCCTACAAAAGGAAGTAATTCTGAGTCTTTTAAATGGCAATGATACTTTTGTACTCATGCCAACAGGCGGTGGCAAATCACTTTGCTATCAACTTCCTGCATTAATGTCGGAAGGCACGGCAATTATTATTTCGCCACTTATCGCACTGATGAAAAATCAGGTTGATTCGATGCGTGGTTTTAGTATGGAAAGTGGGGTTGCTCATTTTCTAAACTCATCGCTTAATAAAACAGAAACCACTCTTGTAAAAGAAGATATTCTAAGTGGAAAAACAAAACTTTTATATGTTGCTCCAGAATCTTTAACAAAAGAAGACAATGTTGAATTCTTGAAAAAATTTAAAATTTCATTTTTTGCGATCGACGAAGCTCATTGTATTAGTGAATGGGGACACGATTTTAGACCTGAGTACAGACGAATTAGACCAATAGTTAACGAAATTGGTCGTGCTCCTTTAATGGCTCTCACAGCAACTGCTACACCTAAAGTTCAACACGATATTCAAAAGAATCTCGACATGCTAGATGCTGATGTTTTCAAATCATCATTCCGCAGACATAATTTATATTACGAGGTAAGGCCCAAAGTTAAGGCTTCCAAAGAAATAATCCGATACATTAAAAACAATGCTGGCAAATCTGGAATAATTTATTGCCTAAGTCGTAAAAAAGTTGAAGAACTAGCAGAAATGCTTGTAGTCAATGATATTAAAGCACTTGCTTATCACGCTGGTATGGATACAGCCACCAGATCGCGAAATCAAGATATGTTTTTGCACGAAGAAGTTGATGTAATAGTTGCAACTATAGCTTTTGGTATGGGAATCGACAAACCAGATGTTAGGTTTGTAATTCACTATAATGTTCCTAAAAGTTTGGAAGG
>CAZOHR010000315.1:0-2361 GCA_964579045.1 uncultured Bacteroidales bacterium
GTCGGTGAAAGCAATTCTAGATACAATTAACTCAAATATTCCCGATTCTAAAATTTATGTTAGTGTAAGGAATCTTAAATATATGATAAAGGGAGGCAGAGTATCAAAGCCAAAAGGTTTTATTGCCAATCTGTTGGGTATTAATCCGATAGTTTCGATGGCAGATGACGGAAAATCTATGCTTTTTGGAAATACTTTCTCTCAGAAGGCTAGTTTGAACAAAATCTTTAAACATGTTAAGGAATTGAGTCAAAGTAGAAAGATATGGAATTACATTGTTTTACACGCAAATAATCCCGAAGGAGCAGAAAAAACCAAAGAAAAAATGATTGAAATTACGGGTAAAGAACCAGTTTCGGTCGTAAATATTTCGCCAGTCATAGGAATGCATGCCGGTCTTGGTGCTCTGTCGGTTTCGGTTTTATTTGAAAATTAAAATTATATTATGATTAATTTGTTTTTACAGGCATCGCTTTTAATACTTTCAATTATGACCATTTTGTGGATTGTAAGTGTGATTATTAAAAACGTCAGCATAGTTGACATGTTCTGGGGAGCCGGATTTGTGGTTGTTAATGCATTTTATTTTTATATGTCGGGAGATTTTTATCTTCGGAAAATTATTCTTCTGATTCTGGTAACCCTATGGGGATTTAGGCTTTCGGGTTATCTTGCCTGGCGAAATATTGGTAAAGGCGAGGATTTTCGTTATCAGGAATTCAGACGTTCTTATGGGCAAAACAGATACTGGTGGATAAGCTTTTTTCAGACATTTTTACTTCAGGGAGTTTTGATGATTATTATTTCATTGCCTTTGTTAGCTACCAATTATAGTACAAATGCAGATGGCCTGATTTGGTTGGATTATATCGCTATTGTTGTTTGGCTTATTGGAATAATTTTCGAGGCTGGTGGTGATTATCAATTAGCACAATTCAAAAATAATCCCGAAAATAAAGGCAAAGTTTTGCAAACAGGACTATGGAAATATACTCGACATCCTAATTATTTTGGTGATTCTGCGGTTTGGTTTGCATATGCTCTTTTTTGTATTGCTGCAGGAAGCTACTGGCCCATTATTGGTTCGGTAATTATGACACTAATGATTATAAAAGTCTCGGGTGTGGCACTGCTCGAAAAGACATTAAAGGATAAAAAACCTGAATATCAGGAATATATTCGAAAAACAAGTTCATTTTTTCCAATGTTCCCCAAAAAGTAATTTTTATGAATTGGATTATTGTAAATATTTGGCTAATCCTTTTTGTTCTGTGGGGGCTTCCATTAACATATTATAGGAGCAAATTCAGAAAAATTATTTACCAAACAGATAGTTGGCTAATCAATATCAAACCTTTATTCTTAAGGGAATTGAAAGGCTTATTTAAAAACATTTATCCTGATAATTTAAAGTATCGTAAGATGAGAAGATTTTACAGTTTTTATCTTATCGTATATTTTGTATTGTTTGTGTTTTATGCAGATTCTAAAAATTTATTTAATTTTAATAATATGGCAAAACTTGAAATAGGAAGTTCGATTCCTTCATTCTCACTTGCAGATCAAGATGGGAAAATCTTTAATAGCGACTCAGTAATTGGGAAGAAGAATCTAGTTATATATTTTTATCCAAAGGATGACAGTCCGGGATGTACAAAAGAAGCATGTTCGTTTCGTGATCAGTTTGCTGTATTTAGCGATGCAGATGCAATGATTATTGGAATCAGTAGTCAATCAGTTGAGAGCCATAAGGCCTTTGCCGAAAAGCACAGGTTGAATTACACTTTGCTTAGTGATCCGGGCAACAAAATTCGCAAATTATTTGGTGTACCAACCAATCTGTTTGGATTAATCCCTGGCAGAGTAACTTATGTCGTAAATAAAGAAGGCAAAGTTGTATTTATGTTTAATTCTCAGGTTGATGCAGAAAGGCATGTTGATGAGGCTTTAAGAGTTTTGCAGTCACTTTAATTTATACAATTTCACAGATAATTGTATTTATTTTAATAAATAAAGTTAAGTGATTTTGTTACAACAGCATAGGTTTTTAAATTTTTAATAATTTTTAACTTAAAGTACTTAATTTAACAAAATTACAAATTATCTTAGCACCCGATTTTATGTTAACATTTTTAGTTTCTCTGCATGAAAAAAGCCATTCTTAGAATAGTTGTGTTTCTCATATTCCTCTCTGTTTCTCATACATTTTTCGGGCAAATAGTAAAAATTTCTGTCAAGGATTATAACAAACATGCTTTGCCTGGAGCAACCGTAGAATTGATTAAAGCGGCAGATTCAACATCAGTTTTTACAACAACTGATCTTAATGGGATTGCAAAATTTGAAGAAATTGAAAATACT
>CAZOHR010000315.1:2371-4630 GCA_964579045.1 uncultured Bacteroidales bacterium
TTTATCGGTTATGAAACACTTGAAAAAGCTATATCTATAAAGTTTGACACCCGTAATTTTGATTTTAAATTAAAAGAAACTGCAATAGCTCTGGATGAGGTCACCATTTCGGCAAAAACACCGCTTATAAGGCAGGAGGGCGACAAAATGATTATTGATCCCGAAAGTCTAGCAAACATAAGTGCAAATACTCTCGAAGTTCTGGAAAGTGTTCCTGGAATGTATGTTGATCAGGATGGAGGAATATTTCTCAATTCTGCAACCCCGGCTAAAGTTTATATTAATGGGCGTGAACAGAAAATGAGCAATCAGGATATTTCAACAATTTTGCAAAGTTTACCTCCTGGAAGTGTGCAAAAAATTGAAGTAATGCGCACTCCTTCAACTAAATACGACGCCTCTAGCTCTGGTGGGATAGTCAATATAGTACTCAAAAAAGGCGTAAAAATAGGTCGTTTTGGTTCTGCAACGGCAGGGATGAACCAAGGTATTTATGGTAATCGAGATGTCGGTTTCACTTTCAATAACAGTGGCGATAAATCTACTGGTTATCTAAATGCAAATTATAGTTTGAATGACAGGGAGGAAGAGCTTAACGTAAACCGATTATTGAAAACTGATACTTTTCTTTTTCAAAATGCAACAATGCACAGGAAGAGTCATCAGCTTAACACTGGTTACGGTATTAATTTTGATATTAATGAAAATCTAAATCTTAGTTATGACGGCAGAGTAAATTTCAGTATGCCTGAAACTAATACATTGAACACAAATTTTTCGGAGACAATAGACAAAGAAAGACTTAGTGAAAATAATAATATAATCGACAACAGTGATTTATATTTTAATATTCAGCAGGATTTAAGTTTAAATCTTAAACTTGATACTATTGGTTCTGAATGGGACACAAAATTCGGATATAATTACAGCAACAGAAATGCAAATCAGGATTATGAGTACAATTTTACGATTCCTGATGTTTATAAGCTTACTGGCTCTGGTGAAAATATTGAACTTAGGCATTTTTTGAGTCTTCAGAGCGATTTAAGCTATAATTTCCCGCACGATATAACGATTGAAACAGGAGCGAAAAGCAGCTTTCAACATTTTGGAAGTAATGCCGAATACAATATCGTTTATGGAAATTTGAGCATCGTTGATCCTATGCGCACAAATTCGTTCAGGTATATCGAAAATATTAATGCAGCCTATCTTCAGGTTTCGAAAACTCTTATTAAGGACTTTGTTCTTAAAGCAGGAGTTCGCATGGAGCACACTTATATGAACGGTGAACAAACAATTCCTACAGATACAAGTTTTCTTATTAATCGAGCAGATTGGTTCCCATATGTATATTTGAGTCGTACGGTGTTTAGAATGAATGATTTTGAACTCAATGCATATGCTATTTATCGTCGTACTATCAACCGTCCTGGTTACGAAATGCTTAACCCATCCGTAAATTTTGTTGATCAATTTATGTATGAAGCAGGAAATCCAGCACTTAAACCGCAGTTTACCGATAATATTGAGGTGAATGTAAGCTATGAAGATACTCCAGTTTTTGCATTTGGTCGAAATTATACTACAGACATCTTTTCGGGCGTAATGTATCAGGATCCCAACAATCCTGATATTGCAGTACGAACCTACGATAATCTAGGTAAGAGTAAAGAAACATACTTGCGCGGTATGGTAGGAATACCTCCTGGAGGAAGGTATTTTTTTGCTGCAGGAGCTCAGTATAACATCAACGAATACGACGGGTTTTATGAAGGAGAACCACTGCAATATACTCGTGGGAGCTGGCGTCTATTTACCTTCCATATGCTCAAATTATTTGCAAATACCAAACTCACTATGAGTGGATTTATGATGATAAATGGACAAATGGATTTTTATGAACTGAAAAACTTCGGAGCTCTCAATTTTGGAATCCGCCAATCATTCTTCGACGATAAACTTACTATTAGTCTTAATGCTCGCGATGTACTTCGTACAATGGTAGTGAATTATGAAATCAATCAGGGTTCCATAAATGCTTGGGGTGATCGTTATACCGATAATCGCCGCTTTGGAATAAACGTTCGCTACACCTTTGGCTTTGGCAAAAAAGACGATAAGGGCGGAATGTTTAATATGGAGGAGTAAGGAGTTGGGAGTTCGAAGTTCGGAGTTCGAAGTTGGGAGTTGAAGTTCCGATAAACAAATTACAAAACACAAAAATCACAAATTTTAAAAAACAAAAAACAAATCTCA
>CAZOHR010000316.1:0-4622 GCA_964579045.1 uncultured Bacteroidales bacterium
CAGCAACTGCTCCATCTCCAAAATTCCATGTAAAAACAGATGTTCCATCGGATTGGAAATAATTCGTATTATTCTTGGGATAACTTCCTGTTATTGAAAACGATACAGATTCATTTTCACATATATCAATATACTTGATACCAGCATCGACATAATATGGTGGATTTGTAACTAATGTGCCAACATATATATCCTGACAAGGAGCTGCACATGATACTGCAGCAGCCCAACCACCTTGTTCTGTTGAGCCATCGGAGTGAAACACAAATGTTAAGCATCCTGTTGGATTAAAACCAGTAGCAGAAACTACTCCAGCTAAAGGACTAGAATTATCATAAGTTCCCAAACTTGGAGCAGTTGTATTATCACCATCATAAACAGAGACCCAGTCGTTGCCAGTTTCAACATCAAAAACAGAAAAGTTCATTTGAATAGTAGAGCCAACCACACTAGGGCAATAAGTTACCTGATAATCTTCATCGGCAGAATAATCACCACCAGCTCCACCAGTATCATAAAAATTTCCAGAACAGGTTGTAATACTTGTTAAACTATACCATACACAGAGGCCGAAATCGCCGTATTCATTGCCTTGCCTATCCCACATTCTAATCCAAATTGTACTTCCAGGCACCTGACCAGTAACGACCAATCTAGGCATTGCACCATTCGCACTGCTATTAAGGTCACAACCTATTTGAGTTAAAGTATTGCAATCAGGACCTGAATAAGCAGCCATTTCCAAGTCAGCCAATGTTCCTTCATCTGAGTCAATTACCATATTGCCCCCTACTGGAACAACAGCGGTAAACCAAATATCATCACCCTGATAATTTCCACAAGTTGGATTAGGAACTGCAGAATTACCAGCACATGTATTTGCATAAGTAGCATAAGCACATGCGGTATTTACTGCAACAGGTTGGGCGGCGCATGGAGTGCCATTTGTTACAGGTGTTCCAAATGAAGCAAAAGTAATACTCCAAGAATTCAAAGTACCTGATGTGCCCCCAGTATCGTCAGTAATACATAATTGCCAATTCCCATTTGCATTTAGACCAGTAAAATTATCGAAATCACCTTCAGGTCTATATGTGCCATTAAAAGGAGCAATTCCTGCAGTAACAAGATTTGCAGAACTCATTTGAAAGGTTGTAGTATTGTAGTTATCGCCATTACCTCCATTATCGGTAGAAACCATAACTCTTGTTCCTGTTGGAGATACTAAATAAATATCCAGATCTTGATCTTTATTGTGAGTTATTCTCAATGTCAGAGTTATTCTTATGCAATTTAAAACCCCAATTCCTGCAACTGGAGCATTAAAGCAAATTTCTGTTTGAGTATCTGGAATAGCACCAGTTGCTCCTGCGAATGTTTGTGAAAATACTGACACACTCAGTAAAATCGCCGCAAATAATGTAAAAATCCTCTTCATAAGCCTATATCTTTGTTTTTGTACACAACAAAACAATATCGTTGAAATACAAACTTGTTATATTTTCTCAATCTATTTCAAAACACTAAAGTCTACACACCACTTGGTAAATGAGCCATTTAGCAATTTTTGAATTCGTTTTAAAATGTTAATATTAAAATCTCAACCAATAACAATGCACCGCTAGCAAAACTAAAAATTATTTGCAGCCTTATTTTTATACGCTAAAAATAGAAAAAGGCTGCCTTTTTTTTATTAAATTTGCATCATATTTTTAATAATGATAACAAACTAACCATACCTTATAATAACATGAAAAAAAAAGTGGTTAATAGCGCAAAATCGATGTCAAAGGTGTTTATACTCGACACAAACGTTTTGTTACACGATTTTAAGTGTATTTTTAAATTTCAAGAGAACGATGTAGTTTTACCCATTGTTGTTCTCGAAGAACTTGATAAATTCAAAAAGGGGAATGACTTAATTAACTTTCATGCAAGAGAATTTACTAGAACTATTGATGGTCTTGCAGGAGATGATTTTTTTAAAGAAGGCGTATGTTTGGGTGAAGGCCTAGGACGACTATTTATTGAAACAGGAAAACCATTTTCCGAAGAACTAAGCAATAACTTTCCTGAGCATCGTCCCGACCACATGATTCTTGCAATTGCAGAGTTTTACGTTAAGTCACAACCTGACAGACAAATTATTCTTGTTACCAAAGATATTAACCTAAGAGTTAAGGCAAAAGCATTAGGATTAAGCGCTGAAGATTACAAACATGATCATGTAGAAAATCTAGAAAGATTAAACCGAGAAGTAATAACAGTTGAAAGTCTTGGTAAATCAACGATAAACACTTTATATGAAAAGCCTGAGGGAATTCCATTAGAAGATTTGAGTCTCGACAACACACCTCATTCAAATCAATATTTCATACTAAAAAACGGATCCTCTAGCGCTTTGGCTCATTATAATCCAGTATCAAAAAACGTTGAAAGAGTTGTAAAAACTACTGTTTACGGAATAGAGCCACGCAATGCAGAACAAGCTTTTGCAATAGATGCATTACTTAGACCAGATATTTTACTTGTTTCCCTAACGGGAAAAGCTGGAACTGGTAAAACCCTGCTTGCCCTGGCTGCTGCATTGCATCAAAAAAGAGATTTTCATCAAATATTTTTAGCACGTCCAATTGTTGCTCTTTCGAACAAAGACATGGGCTATTTGCCAGGTGATGCAAAGGAGAAAGTAACACCCTATATGCAGCCATTATTCGACAATTTATCAGTTATCAAGCATCAATTTAAACCTCAAAGTCCAGATTTTAATAAAATAGATGAACTATTGCAAAGTGAAAAACTTCTTATCGAACCACTCGCCTACATCAGAGGTAGAAGTCTGTCAAAAGTATTCTTTATAATTGACGAAGCTCAAAATCTGACACCTCATGAAATTAAAACTATTATTACAAGGGCTGGTGAAGGAACAAAACTAGTATTTACGGGTGATATTGGTCAAATTGACTCGCCTTATCTTGATGCACGCTCAAACGGACTGTCTTACCTAACTACTAAAATGAAAGGTCAGGATTTGTTTGCTCATGTAAACTTAGTAAAAGGGGAAAGAAGCTATCTTGCAGAGTTGGCCAGTGATCTTTTGTGAGGGTGAATGAATGAATGTGTGAATGAATGAATGAATGAATGAATGAATGAATGAATGAATGAATGTGTGAATGTGTGAATGTGTGAATGTGTGATTTAATGTAAGTTTAAAATAACAGCCGATAAAATGAGCGAAAAAGAGATCTTTATCGAGAACTTGAAAAAGAGGACAAGAAAATTTGCTGTAGATGCAATTAAATTTAGTGAATCTTTGATAAAATGTCCTGCTAGTTCAGTAATTTCATATCAATTTATAAAATCATCCACATCAGTTGGGGCAAATTACCGCGCATCTTGTCGAGGACGGTCAAAAGCTGAGTTTTTTAGCAAGATTTGCATTGTTGTTGAAGAGGCAGACGAAAGTGCATTTTGGTTGGAGGTAATTAATGATTCGAAGCTTTCTAAAGACAGCACAGAACTGAATAGACTTTTGGTTGAAGCTAATGAAATAACGAAGATTATGAGTCAGGCAAAAAATAGTACTTACGCAGCAAAATAAAACATTTTGAAAAAAGTAGCAGTTGTCATATTAAATTGGAATGGGAAGTCTTTTCTGGAAAGATTTCTAAATACTCTTGTATTAAATACAGATTCCGAGCTTGCAGAAATTGTAATAATTGACAACAATTCTAATGATGGTTCGGTAGAATATTTAAATGAATATTTCCCGAACATTAAATTAGTAATACTAAATGCAAATTACGGATTTGCTGGTGGATATAATCGTGGACTAAAAGAAATAGAAGCGCAGTATTACCTACTTTTAAATTCCGATATTGAAGTCCCATCAAATTGGCTTAAACCTTTGGTTGATTTAATGGATAAGGATTCTACAATTGGAGTTTGTGGTCCGAAACTTTTGTCTTTTAACAACAAAAAATCTTTTGAATATGCAGGTGCCTCTGGAGGCTATATTGACTCTTTTGCATACCCATTTTGCAGAGGACGGATATTCGAAAAATGTGAGTCAGATGATGGCCAATACGATGATGTGACAAATTGTTTTTGGATTAGTGGGGCTGCATTAATGATAAGATCAGAACTTTTCATTTCATCAGGAGGATTTGATGATGACTTTTTTGCACATCAAGAAGAAATTGATTTATGTTGGAGAATTCAAAACCTAGGTTACAGAATTGTTATTCAACCTAAGAGTTATGTTTATCATGTTGGAGGAGGAACTCTGCCAAAGTCTAGTCCATTTAAGACGTATCTTAACTATCGTAATAATTTATATTTAATTGAAAAAAACATACCTAGATATAAAAGAAACAGAGTCAAATTTATAAGACTTTTTCTTGACCAAGTTGCTTTTATCAGAATTATTCTTCAAGGGAATTTTAAGGAAGCATTCGCTATCTATAAAGCATACTGGCATTTTTGGATGAATTCATCAAATATGAGTAAACAGCGTAAAGTTATTAAGCCAAAATCTCTGAAATACCTAAATGGTTACTATAACCGTAGTATAGTTTTTGATTTTTACTTATTAGGCAAGAAGAAATTTTCGAATCTTATAT
>CAZOHR010000317.1:0-4605 GCA_964579045.1 uncultured Bacteroidales bacterium
GTATTTTAAATAAAGAAGTACGAATATAACTACGTAAAAAAGCCCATAGTCGTGATAATCTAATACCACAAGCCCATGCCTCAAGAATTTCGCATTTACTCCAAAATAACAAATTCAAATTTTTGTTTATATTTGCAATGGTTTAAATTTTGAATGCTGCAGATAGTTAGGCTCTTTGTGGTAGAAGAATGTAATGAACAGTGGGCGATTAGGTAAGCATCAGAACAATTTAATAAAACAATTGTGTATTTGGCAATAATATGAAGACAAAAAAAACGGTAATAGTCGTTGGAGGTGGATTTGCAGGCATAAGCCTGATAAAAAAATTAGATGAAGAATTATTTGATATAATACTAATTGATAAAATCAATCACCACCAATTTCAACCACTTTTTTATCAAGTAGCAACCTCACAAATTGAGCCATCGAGTATATCATTTCCTCTACGTCATATTTTTATCAACAAAACAAATGTACGGATTCGCCTAGCAGAAATTTTAGAGGTGGATATTCCTAACAACAGAATCATCACCAGCATCGGCGATTTTGAATATGATTACTTAGTTCTTGCACTAGGATGTAAGACGAATTTCTTTGGCAACGACGAAATCAGCAAACATGCTCTAACATTAAAAACAACTTACGATTCCATCACAATTCGAAATCATATTTTACAAACTTTTGAGGATATTATTTCTGCAAAAGAAGACGAAAAAGAAAGTCTTTTAAATATAGTTATTGTTGGTGGAGGGCCTACTGGTGTTGAATTGGCAGGTGCGTTTGCCGAAATCAAAAAAAATATATTGCCTAAAGATTATCCTAGGATAGATTTTTCTAAACTCAAAATCATTTTGGTTGAAGGGAGCAAAAACACTTTGTGTAATATGAGCAGCTTAGCAAAAACATACTCATATAAATACCTTCAAAAATTGGGTGTAGAAATCATGACAGAAACCTTTGTAACAAACTTCAATGGCGAAATCATACAGCTAAATAATGGAAATACAATAAAAACAAAAACATTAATTTGGGCAGCTGGCGTTACTGCAAATAAAGTAAAGGGTGTGCCCGAGAAATGGATTTCCAGTAATAATCGGATAAAAGTAAATAGAATAAACAAAGTACCTGAAATCGATAATATTTTTGTAATAGGTGATATGTCGTTGATGGAAACACCAAAATATCCCAAAGGGCATCCACAATTAGCGAATGTAGCCATTAATCAAGCTAAGAATTTATCTAGCAATTTAAAAAAAATAATATTAGGTAAAGAGCCTGTTGAATATGAATATAAAGACCTTGGTAATATGGCGACAATAGGCAGGAATAAAGCAATTGTTGACCTACCATTTATACAACTTAAGGGATTTCTTGCTTGGCTGATATGGATGTTTTTACACCTAATGCTAATTCTTAGTGTGAGAAATAAACTTATCATATTTATTAATTGGGCATGGGCATACATAACCAAGAATACCGCACTTCGCCTAATACTAAAAGAAAACAAATAGAGGATATACCAAGAATGCTTGCAGATTGTTTAGAAGAGTACCTTTCCCTGCGATACAATCGTTTTTTTAGTAGTATAAAACTTAAAGCATTAACAGCAAACTAATTTCATTTTCTATCCTTACCCGTTTTAACAGCTTTAGCCTCGGACATCATTTTTTCAACATTTTCGATAAGCGATTTTTCCTTTCCATCTATCATCTCCCCATCGGCGCTTGCAAGTTTTCGCAGCTTGTTTAGTACTTCCTGCTCACGTGCTGGGGAGCTAAAAGTTACATCTGCCTTTGATAGTTCTGGTAATGCAGCGGCGTTCATTAAATCAAAAAGTCTTTGTTTTTCTGTGTTTGTAAACTTGTTTAATCCGATGATTATTTCAGATAGACTAAGTTTTTCTTTGTCGGTAATAATTCCATCAGCTTTTATCAAATATATTTGCAAAACAAGTTCGTTTCGTAAGTCGTTCTTTGTTTTGTAGCTTTTGGTTTTAAACAATTTACCAAAGAAACCACCTAGCTCTTTTGTAGCATTATTCGTATCATTCTTTAATTGTTCTGGTTCGCTATGATAGATTATCTCTGGATTGTTCCAAAAATCAATTATAGTAAATTCATGAACAGTATTTGTGAGTATATGCTTATAACTTAACTCAACGCAGGCAACAATCTGATAATAGAGCTCTTCTTTTGTAATCATTGGAAAGCCACCTTTGTATAAGCCAAGGTCTTTTTCAATATTACTAGAATACTGCTTTGTAAACTCGTTGTAATTTTCCTTGACTTTGCCATTTACATTCTCATAAATGATTTCCATATCTTGATTATGAATTAAATGGCTTTTTACTTGTCTTTCGGAGATACTCAAACTCTCACCATCGAGAATAAATTTACCAAGTTCGTGAAATGACACATCAAATTTATCATAAACAATTTGAGCTGTTACGCCTACCGTTTGACACTGCGGACAATTAACTTTTCCCAATCTTTCTTTGTCCCCGTAGCAATAAAAACAAGTAATTATGCCTTCGGAGAAACATTCGGGGCAAATTACTTTTCCAATTCCATGACAATCGTTGCAAACTACTTTTCCACTCTTGCAGTCGTTACATTCCACATGACCTTTACCAGCACATTCACCACATTTCTTTTCTTTTAACGATTTCGAAAATATTGTTTTTGCCAGATATCCATCGTTCACTTTTCCATCACCACCACATTTTTTACATGTTACTCGTGTAGTACCATTGCAGCTTGGACAATCTACATTTTTATGTCCTTCGCAAGTTTCACATACAAGTATTCCTTTTCCTTTACAATTTGTACAAGTCCAGATGTGCCGTCCATTACACTCAGGGTCGGTACAATTGACATATTTATGCCCGTAACATTGGTCGCAGACCTCTTTAAAAGTTAAGTCTGGATAAAAATGTTTTGACTGAGTTAACAAGATTTCAGATTTCTTAACATCTAATGGAAGTTCAACTGAAGATTTTGAATCCATTATAATCGCTTGGCCAACTTTTGAATAAGACTTCTCAAGTTCTTCGAAAATATCTTCTGATGGCATTTTAGCCTTCTCACCATGTTTGGAGGACCCACCTTCAATTTTAGAAAAACTATCTATCAGCGAATCATACAGAGGAAACTTGATTTTCTCAACAACTTTCTCTACTTTCTGATATTTTAGTTTTGCATATATAAAGTTACAACGCTTAACCTGTTGATTTTCAGAGATAATCATCTTATCAAATACTTCTGGCGCAATCTTTTTCAAGGTTTTTTTCACCAGATAAATTGATATTGGCTTAAGTTGCTTTTTTGCTTCTTCTTTCATTGTCAAATAATATTATTGCCCGCATCGTCCAAGAAAACCTAAAAATCAGTAATCATAAATAAAAGTTAGATACTTTTTTTCTCCCAGACATAAAATAGATTACAATAATAATGATTTTTTTTGAATTGGGGGGATTACGGTGCAGGATGGTTTTGCATTATTTGTTGTTTGTTGTTCTTTTGTTCTATTGTTCTATTGTTCTATTGTTCTATTGTTCTATTGTTCTATTGTTCTTTTGTTCTTCTGTTCTATTAACTTCGTTGAGCTCGCAAGCTCGGTTGTTCTTTTGTTCTATTGTTCCTCTGTTCTAATGCGATGCAGTGAGTTTTTCATCGAACCGTTCTATTAACTTCGTTGAGCTCTCCGCCAGCAGGCGGATTGGTTGTTCCCTATTTGTTAACCCGCGCCTTCAGCGCTCAAGTTGTATTCAGGCCTTTTAACCTGATGCTCCGCATCAGGTTAAAATAAATCAGGCTTTCAGCCTGATTTGCCAGCAGAATCTTTTACCTATCTCAAACGGTTCTTACGCTTCGATTCCACCGAATCTCTCTAGCATTCCATAGTCCCCAAGGCCAAAAAAACTTTATAAACATGTCTTAAGAATTATTGTTCATAATTTGACTTATACTTTAGGGTTTGAGGTTTGATAAAGAGTAGAAATAAAACTATTTTTGGAGAATAATAAACAGACTAAATCTTAAATAAAATGGGACAACAATATTTAGATCATTCAAAAGCAATTTTATCATCTAATCGATCAAATTTTAAAGGAGGAAGCAAAGGTTCTGGGATAATATCATTATTTGGGTATCAAAACGAATATGATCTTAGAGAAGGTTATCCCCTATTAACTACAAAGAAGATGGCTACAAGATCCATGTTTCACGAAACAATATGGTTTTTGCGAGGCGATACAAATATTAAATATCTCGAAGACAACAATGCCCCAATATGGAGACCAGATGCTTTTCAGGGCAATCTTCCTGGGATGCAAAAAGAAGGTATTTTTCGTGAAGGTATTGAGAAATACTCACCAGATTGGGACAAAGCAATGGAAGAGTATGGCCAAAGAATAAGAGAAGATGAAGAGTTTGCTAAAAGATGGGGCGATGCCGGACCAATTTATGGAAAACAATGGAGAAGATGGGAATATTTTGACCATGACAAAGGGATGTTTGTAGAAATCGATCAACTCTCAAAACTAATAAAAGGTCTTAAGAAAAACCCAACAGGCAAGAAACACATTGTTGATTCATGGAATCCTGG
>CAZOHR010000318.1:0-4574 GCA_964579045.1 uncultured Bacteroidales bacterium
GTGACATTTAAAGTATCATCAATATTATCCGCAAACACGGTAACCATAAAACCATTAGATATGTTTTTAAACTCGGGCAATTGCAGGTTTTCATTCTTAAATAAGTTTATGATACGCTGAATGCCGGATCCGTATTTTTAAGCAACTCCCCAAAAGACTAATATTCTGTCAAATAAATTTGTTGTATTGAATAAAATATGGTAAATTTGTTCATTAAACATAAAATAATGATTAGAAAAGTAATAATACAACAAAAGGAAGAGCTCTTAGGTTTGTTAAATAAGGAGTACTTGCCACGATTAGAATCTGGAATAAATAGTGATTTTTTAAATTCCGGTTTAATTAAACTTATAAGTGGAGCAAGACGTGCCGGAAAATCGGTCATAGCTTTGCAGCTTTTAAAAGAAAAGCCATTTGCATATTTAAATTTTGATGACGATTTATTGCTGAAAAATTTTGATGAGGATAGTTTAATTCAGGCCTTGTTCGAGATTTATCCTGATTTTGAATTTTTATTTTTGGATGAGATTCAAAATTTACCTGAATGGGAATTATGGGTAAATAAATTGTATCGTCGAGGAATTAATTTGATAATAACTGGTTCAAATTCAAAACTTTTGTCGAACGAAATGGCGAGCACACTAACTGGCAGGTATTTGCAGATAAATGTCCATCCATTTAGTTTTAAAGAATTTGTAGCATATTCAGGCTTAAAACAATCAGATGTTATTGCTACTCCTAGCGAAATTGGAAAATTGTCGGCGTTATTTATTCAATATCAAACTTTTGGTGGTTTTCCTGAAACAGTATTGAATCCAGCAATTCATAAAAACTACTTAAGTTCATTATTCGATTCGGTTTTACTAAGGGATATAGTTAAACGGTTTAAGATACGTCAGACGCAACAGCTCTATGATTTGTCAGTCTATCTGTTGTCAAATTACACGAATCAATATTCATTTAACCAGTTAAAGACTGACTTGGGATTTAATAGTGTGGCAACAGTTCAAAAGTTTTGTTCATATCTCGAAGAGTCATTTTTATTTTATCATTTACCTCGCTATGATAAGAAGGTGAAACTTCAGCAGAAATCGCAGAGAAAGTGTTACATTATAGACAATGGTTTTGTAAAAGCTCGGTCTTTTGAATTATCACCAAATTATGGCAGATTGCTTGAAAATGTTGTATTTGCCGAATTGCTAAGACGAGGATTTATTCCGGGACAAAGTCTCTATTACTATAAAACCAGAAACGATAGAGAGGTTGATTTTGTGTGTCGGGATGGTTATCAGATTGTTCAGCTAATTCAGGTTAGCTACGACCTCTCTCAACAAAAGACACTGAAAAGAGAATTGGATTCTTTAGTAGAATCTGCTCAAGAATTAAATTGCAAAAATCTATTGCTAATTAATACAACTCGTAAAGAAACCCTTGAGTATCGTGACAGTAAAATTGAGCTTGTGTTAGCAACAGATTGGTTTTTGGGTATTTCGCAGTGATGGGTTCGCAGGATTTAAAAAAATCAGTTTTATTTCAGCAAATTGCAGCATTATGACACCTAAAATGTGCGCAACAAAAATCCTAATTAATGCACAATGAAAATCCTGATATTTGCACAATAAAAACATTAAAATTTGCACAATGGAAAATATTTACTATTTTTACATTGAAAATATTTACAATTTATGAGCTACCTAAAAAGAATAATAGAAGACGATTTGGTTGAAAAAATATCGGCTTCTGGTGCTGTGCTTATAAAAGGACCGAAGTCCTGTGGAAAAACCCAAACAGCAAAACAATATGCAAACAGCATTTTAGAAATTGACAGAGACCAGCAAGTTCCGACGATCATGGCAACAAATCCACGTCTTTTATTAGTTGGAGAGACCCCCAGATTAATTGATGAATGGCAAGAGCAACCAGAAATTTGGAACTACATTCGGCACGAGGTTGATGATCGCAAATTAAAGGGCCAATTTATATTAACAGGATCCTCAAATCCAATTGAAGAGGTTAAACTACATAGTGGAGCAGGACGATTTACCGTTGTTCAAATGGATACGCTTAGTTGGCAGGAATTGGGCCATTCTACTGGCGGAGTACGGCTTTATGATTTGCTTCAAGGCATAGAAAATGATTTTTATTTTCAAGGAGTTAGTCTTGATTTTATTATAGACACACTACTTATTGGAGGATGGCCAACGCTTCTTAACGCAAGCTCTACTAACGCACTTAAAATGAACCAAGGATATATTGATTTACTATGTGAGGTTGACATTAGTAGAGTTGGAGGAATAAAAAGAGATCCAATAAAAGTGCAAAGTTTATTACGGTCTATTGCCAGAAATGTTGCAACATTAGTTGATAACAAAACATTAGAGCAGGATGTAAAGATTTCGGATAAAAAAGATTTGTCGCGCAATACAATTTCGGATTATTTAGACGCATTATCTCGCTTAATGATTTTATACGAGCAACCAGCTTTTAACCCCCATATCAGGTCATCGGCTTCGTTGCGAAAATCACCTAAAAGACATTTTTGTGACGCCTCTCTCGCCGTAGCTGCATTAGGATTAAATAGAGAGTCCTTGCTAAAAGATTTAAAGTTTACAGGTTTCTTATTTGAGTCGTTAGCAACACATGAATTAAATGTGTACGCTAAAGCAAATGATGCAAAAGTTTTTCATTACTGTGATTCCTACGGTTTAGAAGTTGATGCAATAGTTCAGCGACGTAATGGTGATTATGCAGCGTTTGAAATAAAACTGGGAGTAGGTTATATTGATGTGGCTGCCGAGAGTTTAAAAAAGTTTGTATCAAGAATAGATACTACAAAAATGGATTTGCCAAAGTCTTTAAACATTATTACCGGAACAGGCATGAGTTATCGTCGTCCAGATGGAATAAATGTAATTTCGTTGGGATCATTGGGGAAATAATTGTTTTCTAATCTGGATAAATAAGTAATCGGTTGCTTCGAGACATTTTTTTTGGTGCTAAGTGATTGGGGTGCTCAAGGGCTTTAGATACCAGTTAGCCGAGGGGCTTGTTTCACCGCCAAAAGGCGGTTCGCAGTGACCATCCCGAACTGAGGTAGGCATGGTCAGTAGGCTTTAGATACAAGTAAGCTTGGGTGCTTGCTTCACCGCCCCAAAGGCGGTTCGCAATGACCATGACTGCCTCAGACAGACATGGTCATTGCGAACGGCCTGTGCTGAGCGTAGTCGAAGTAAGTGAAACAAGTTTGCCTGTGCTGTAGGATGTTAACAAACCTTGTTGATTGCGAAAATATTCGGAACGAAAAATTTCGCAATTCTTGACGTTGTAAAGTAAATTTTCGTATCTTTGCGAAAATATTCGGAACGAAAAATTTCGCAAAGCAATAATAATATGGAAAATCCATTTAAATTTGGTTCTGTAGTACAAGGAGAGTATTTTACAAACAGGGTAAAAGAAATTGAGGAAATTGCCAATGTTATTTCCAGTAAAAATCATTTGATTTTAATTTCGCCACGGCGCTTTGGTAAAACTAGTTTGATAAAGAAAGTATTGACAGAAACCAATCATAAGCAAGTTTTTTTAAATTTGCAGGCATACAATAGCCCAGAGGAGTTTGCTTCAAAACTGCTATCAGAGATTTATAAAAATTTTTCGATACAGAAGCTCACAGATTACATTAAAGGTTTTCGAATTGTACCAACTGTAAATATAAATCCTGTCAGTCAGGACATATCTGTATCTTTCACTCAATCCGGCAAAAAGCAAATAATACTCGAGGATGTTTTCAATTTATTGGAAAAGCTTTCTGCTAAGAAGAAGGTGATTTGTGTGTTAGATGAATTTCAGGATATTTTTAGGATCGATAAGAGTTTAGACAGGATTTTGCGAACAATAATGCAGGGGCATCAAAACGTAAACTATATTTTCTTAGGGAGTGAAGAATCAATGATGAAGTACATTTTTGAAGATGTAAAATCACCATTTTATCATTTTGGGTACCTAATGAATTTGTCGCCTATATCGGAAGATGATTTTAAAAAATTTATAAGTAACAGATTTAAACATTCCAAAGTAGGTATCTTCCCCGAACAAATAGTTGAGATTCTTGGATTTACTAAAAGTCATCCTTTTTACACACAGCAATTAGCTTTTAATGTGTGGAACAATATAGTATTAAGTGAAAACAATAAAAATAAAGTAATTGAGACCATAGAACAAGTTGTTCAGAAACACGATAATGACTATGAGCGATTGTGGCAAAATTTGAATAATACAGACAGAAAATTACTTAAAGGATTAGCATTATTAGAAATGAGTCCAATGACATCAGAATTTGGTGTGTATTCGGGACTTCGTTCAACTAGTACTGTTCTAAGTTCACTCAAGAGGTTAATTCAACGGTCTTACTTAATAAAAGTTGATGGAAAATATAAGATTGAAGATCCCTTTTTCTCAAATTGGATTAAAGGTTTTACGAGATGAGGCACTCGGATTGCAACCGATGCGCCAGCTGGCGGTGAGCTCGCTTCGATGAAAAACTCAGCGCATCGCAGCGCAGCTAAATCCGAGCGAGC
>CAZOHR010000319.1:0-4571 GCA_964579045.1 uncultured Bacteroidales bacterium
TATTCTAACCAACTGAACTACCAATCCTTAAATCGGCTGCAAATATAGAGCAGGTTTTTGAATTCACCAAATCTTTTTTCGAAAAAAAAACATTTTTTCCTTATATTAATAAATTTATTAACCTATTACTCTGACAGTCAGCAAGTTTTGAACAGAAAAAAAATGACATAAAAATCGTAACAATACACAATTAGCAGTATTCATAGTAGTTGTCGTAAACAACTTTATTATTGTTGATACGATTTATAAACAATGCCTTTGTATAGTTTTGTTATGTCAACTCAACAATGGTACTGTTTTTCTGTTAGCTTTGCAACTTATTTATAAATGATGGAAGCAAACTTAAAGTTAACTATACCTTTCTTTCTTAACAGATCATTTGAGAAATATCCCAACAATCCTTTCTTAGGATTTTCAGATGAAAAAGCATTTACTTATGCAGAGATTAAGCAGAAAGTTAATAATGTTATTGCAAATCTCGAAAATTGTGGAGTGAAACCTGGCGACAAAGTTGCAATTCTTTCTAATAACATGCCAAATTGGGGTGTTTGCTACTTTGCAACTGTAAGCATGGGTGCTGTAGCTGTTCCAATACTACCCGATTTTAATACTCCTGAGATAGAAAATATCTTAAATCACAGCGAGGCTAAAGTCCTTTTTGTTGCGGAATTATTGGTTGGAAAGGTTACTGAAATAAGTACCGAATATTTAACCACCGTTATTAGAACCAACAATTTAAGCCTTATCAGAAGTAGTGTAATTGATAGTTATGATCAAGATGCTGTTTCGAAAACTATCTATAATGTAGAGGAAGAAGATCTCGCAATTATTATCTATACTTCTGGCACAACAGGAAACTCAAAAGGCGTAATGCTAAGTCATAAAAATCTTAGCTTTGACGCTAAACAATGTGGAATTCTCCAACCTATTTTTGAAGATGATGTTTTTCTTTCATTTTTGCCACTATCACATGCATACGAAAACACATTAGGCCTAATTTTGCCAATGAATAATGGAGCATCTGTATATTATCTGAGAAAACTTCCTACTCCAGCAGTTTTATTGCCAGCAATGCAGGAAGTTAAGCCTACTATCATGCTTTCTGTTCCATTAATTATTGAGAAGATATACAGAAATAAAATCCTACCGAGTTTCAATTCAAAGAAAATCACAAAACTACTTTATAAAATACCAGCTAGTCGTAGAGTTTTAAATGCTGTAGCCGGACGTAAACTGATGAAGTCTTTTGGTGGAAGAATCAGATTCTTTGGTATTGGTGGAGCAAAACTTGATTCTGTTGTTGAGCAATTCCTTATCGAAGCTAAGTTTCCTTATGCAATTGGTTATGGACTTACAGAGACATCTCCAATGATTGCAGGTGTAAATCCTCAAACAATTAGACTTCAATCAACAGGACCAAAAATCGAAGATATAGAGCTAAAATTAAATGACATTAATCCTCAGACTGGTGAAGGTGAAGTATGGGTAAGAGGTGACATGGTAATGCAAGGTTATTACAAAGAACCAGAATTGACAAAACAAGTATTAACTGAAGATGGTTGGTTTAAAACAGGTGACTTAGCTACATTAGATAAAGATGGTTACTTATTTATAAAAGGCCGAATTAAAAATGTAATTGTTGGTTCAAGCGGGGAAAATATTTATCCTGAAGAAATCGAATCTGTTATCAACAACTTTGATTTTGTAATTGAGTCTCTTGTTATCGAAGAAAAGGGAAGACTTGTTGCCATGGTTCATCTTAATATGGACGAACTGGAGAAAAAATATATTCACCTTAAAGAAGATTTGGATGTAAAACTTGAGGAAATTCAGAAGGATTTGCTTATTTATATCAACTCAAAGGTTAATAAATTCTCAAGTATAAAAGCAATAACTCTACAGAAAACTCCTTTTGAGAAAACTCCTACACAGAAAATTAAAAGATACCTTTATAAAAAGTAGATATCAGATTAAAGAAATACTTTGCAGGGACTATGATTCAACACTATCATTATCCCTGCTTTTTGTAATAAGCAGAGCTTAATATCAAATAAAGACATAAATCACCTTTAATGTCAAAAAAGAACACTACTTTTGCAGCCTGAAATTTTGAAGATGGAAGATATTAGAAATATAGCGATAATCGCACACGTAGACCATGGTAAAACCACACTTGTTGACAGAATCCTGCATCAAGTAAAGCTTTTTAGAGATAATCAGCAGATGGGTGATTTGATTCTTGACAGCAATGACCTTGAAAGAGAAAGAGGAATTACAATTCTTTCCAAAAATGTCTCAGTAAGATATAAAGATGTAAAAATAAATATTATCGACACTCCTGGTCACTCTGATTTTGGTGGAGAAGTAGAACGAGTGCTTAATATGGCCGATGGTGTTCTATTAATTGTGGATGCATTTGAAGGTCCAATGCCTCAAACACGTTTTGTGTTGCAGAAAGCTATTGAACTTGGATTAAAACCAATTGTTGTAGTAAATAAAGTTGATAAACCTAACTGCAATCCAGAACTTGCCAACGAGAAAGTATTTGACTTAATGTTTAGTCTAGATGCAACTGAAGATCAACTCGATTTTCCTACTGTATATGGTTCGGCAAAACTAGCATGGATGGGACCAGACTGGTCGAAGCCAACTACCGATTGCAGCTATCTTCTAGATGTGATTTTAGACACTATAAAACCTGCTGATTATCCAGAAGGCTCTTTGCAGATGAGAATTACAAGCCTTGATTATTCTTCATATACAGGTCGTATTGCGATTGGTAAAATAACACGTGGACAAATAAAAGCGGGTGACCAAATTTCGATTGTAAAATCTGATGGTTCTATTACCAAAGCACCTGTTAAGGAATTATATTTATTTGAAGGTCTTGCTAAAGAGAAAACAAAAAAGGTAGTTTATGCTGGTGAGATATGTGCAATTCTTGGTATCGAAGCATTTGATATTGGAGATACAGTTTGCGATTATCTTGAACCCGAAGCATTAAGTCCAATAAAGGTTGATGAGCCTACTATGAGTATGCTTTTTGCCAGCAATGACTCTCCATTTTTTGGCCGCGAAGGAAAATTTGTTACTTCTCGTCAATTACGTGATAGGTTATTCAAAGAAACAGAGAAAAATCTAGCATTAAAAGTTCAGGAAACAAATTCAGCTGATAAATTTACAGTTTTTGGTCGTGGTATTCTCCATTTATCAATTCTTGTAGAAACTATGCGCCGCGAAGGTTTTGAACTTCAACTTGGACAACCTCAGGTAATTATTAAGGAAGTTGATGGCGTAAATTGTGAACCAATCGAATACTTAACAGTTCAAGTTCCTGAACATTTTGCTGGTAAAGTTATTGATGTAGTAACAATGCGTAAAGGCGAAATTCTTAATATCGAAGTAAAAAACGAAAGATCTAATCTCGAGTTTTATATGCCTTCGCGAGGACTAATAGGAATTAGAAACATTCTACTCACAGCAACCGAAGGAGAAGCTGTAATTGCGCATAGATTCAAATCTTTTGAACCATGGAGAGGCGATTTAGGTATTCATAGAAACGGTTCTCTTATTAGCATCGAAACTGGAACTGCAATTCCATACTCAATTGACAAACTACAGGATAGAGGAAAATTCTTCATTTTCCCGGGTGAGGATATTTATGTTGGTCAGGTAATTGGTGAAAATACTCGCCAAGATGATATGGGAATAAATGTTACAAAGACAAAGAATCTTACAAATGTTAGAGCATCTGGCACTGACGATAAGGCTAGAATTATTCCTCCGATAAAATTTTCACTCGAAGAAGCAATGGAATATATTGCTGAAGATGAAATGATTGAGGTTACTCCAAAATCTATGCGTTTGAGAAAGATTATTCTTAACGAACACGATAGAAAAAGAGCAGATAAAAATAAATAGGAGAGATTAGCTATAAACTTTTCTTTTAAAGTCCAAATCAAAAAGTTTATACCGTTGATTTGGACTTTTCATTTATGTGGATTTTTAACTAGCGCATATGCATCTAATACCATTTGTAATTATAAAACAGTCCAATATGATTTAAACAAATTTTTGAAATGTTTTATAATTTTACAATGGTTAATGCCGATGATAAAATTGTTTAGTCTAATTGAGCATAGCGAAATTATCTTCGCTGCGTTGCACTGCGAAGTCGAAGCGAGCTTGCCACTGAAAAAGTGGCTGCGGTTGGTCTATTACAAGTTTACAATCGGTATTTTTTTGAATGTCGTTGGGAGCGGATTTAGATTTCTCACTACGTTCGAAATGACTTTTGTTTTGGAATCGTATGAGGCGGCGACGCTAAGATTATCTTATGCTTACTATTTTTATTTCGTCGCCGCCTATGGTTCCCTTTGCAAAAAAGTCATTTCGAACTGCAAATTGTGAAGCAGTTTGCTGTGAGAAATCTTTGGCGGGGTAGGTTATACCTAATGTAATTAATAATTAGTCGAACATTTTCATGAGTTATAAAATTTATACACCTACGCTGGTATAATGCCGATGATAAAATTGTTTAGTCTAATTGAGCATAGCGAAATTATCTTCGC
>CAZOHR010000320.1:0-4569 GCA_964579045.1 uncultured Bacteroidales bacterium
AAAGATTATAATATTGAAATCGAAAAGAGTATCGCAGCCGATCCTGTGGTAAAATACATGTCGGCAGAAGCTCTTGAAAAGACAATTAAAAACACTAAAAAGCAAATGGAGGCTGCTGCAGCAAAACTCGACTTTATCGAAGCTGCTAGATTACGCGACGAAATGTATGCGTATGATAAACTTTTGAAAACCAGAAGCAAAACTTAAATTCAAAGTTAAATAAAAAACAAAACATAAACTCAATTCGCCACGGAAGACGGAGTTTATGATTTGTTTTTGTGTGATTTATTGCCTTTGACTCCGCTCAGTCAACGGATTCTTAGGTGACTGAGCGGAGTCGAAGGCACCGTTATTTGGAACTTGCTTTTTTTCATTAATACACAAAAAAAGAGGCCTCTAGAAAAAAGAAGCCTCTTTAATTTTATCTTTTAATGAATTTATTTCATCAAATTTACTTTGTGAGTAGAAACTTCGTTACCGTTAATAACTTTAACGAAATAAGTACCGTTAGCATATTTACTCATATCAACAGTGTTAACCATGTTAGCATTTTCGATATTTTCAACAACCTGACCCATCATATTGATAATCTGAATTTCAGAACCTTCAACATTCTCGATGTTTAAAGTACCAAATGTTGGATTTGGATAAACGCTGATAGCCTTTTGAGCTACTGGAGCTTCTGATTTAGTAATGGTGTAATTATTCAAATTCAAGTGAAGATTTAAACCACCACGACTCCAGTTTGTAATAGAAACCCAAGTATTAGCATTTGAGCCAGCCAATAATTTCCATTTTGTTCCCCAGAAACTAACTGGTACATAAGGGTCATATCCAATCCAAATATCATTATCAGTGCTACCGTAATAGAATTCAATAGCTGCCATAATAGTAATAGCATTTTCGCCATCTGCAAAAACAACATCAACTGGATCAGTAAATGGAACATTAACCCAAGAGCCTAAGTTTGCTTCAGTAATATCAATCAAAGAAGAAGTACTGATATCAACCCAATCAGAGCTACCTGCATCATACTGCATTACGTGACCAATAAATGAAGTACCTGGAGTTGAATTCTCATTGATATATACATCCATAGAAGTAATCTGGTCTTCGAATAAGAATAAGAAATCTGTTCCCAACATTTCACCATCAAGACCACCATCTAACCATGAACCAGGACTTGTATAAGCAGCTTGACTTTCAATATCATGTCCAAAGTAACTCTCAGTAATTCTAAAATAAGTAGTATCTGAGTTGTTTTCAATGTTTGCATCTTCCTGACCAGGAACAATTAAAGTATAAGCAACAGTATATTTTCCTAAAGCAGGAGATACTCCAAGAGCAAAATCTGTTTCGATAAGATCAACTGTATCTTTAGCAGCAGTAGCCATAGCAACACCTGCAATAGTATTTGTGAAAATCTCATTCATATCTGGATCAAAAACTTGAACCTTAATATCAGGAGTTACAGTGATGTTACCAAGATTTTCTAAACATACGTTAAACCAAGATAAAGCTAAATCAGAGTTGTATTGAATCTGTGGAATATTTCCATAATGTGAGCTGATGTGATAATAATCTTCGCTTCCAGCAACAGTATAATCTTCGTACTGATAGAAATTCATCCTGCCGTGTACATACTTAAGATCATAATCAGGATTGTCAACGATAGCGATATCATCAATTTCCCAACCGTAACCGTAACCACCGATTTCGTTTGTAGTTGTTTGCCATCTGAATCTAATAGAAACGTTAGCTTCATTTGCAATGTAATCAGTAGCTACTAACTCGAAGAAGTTTGCACCATAAGCATTTCCTTCAACCTCTGCATTAATTTCAACAGTTGTCCAAGTTGATCCACCGTCAGTACTGAAATCGATGTAAGAGAAAGCTTGATTTAATGCTTTATAGTTCTGGTAGAAAGTTAACTTAGGATTAGCAACACCAGTTAAGTCAATATCATCAAACTGAATGTAAGAATCACAAACTTCACCAGGTAATAAACCTAATAAATCAGAAATACCATCAATCCATGCAAAATTTTGTCCTGATTCAGAATAATCATGAACGTATTTCCAACCCATGTATAACCATAGTGGAGCAACAGGTCCACCATAGCTTGTACTTGAGAATCCGTTTGTAGGAGTAGTGTCAGAAACAGTCCAAGCTTTAGTACCTGTAACGTTTCCTACTGTCCAAACTGCAGGATCTTCTTCAAATGTCACCTGCCAAACAGGTGTAGCTTTTGTTGTGCTGATATCAGCTTTTTTTGTCTGAGCTTTGCCTGATTCGTATGCATAACCCATCTGTACTTGAGCCATAGCATAAGTTGTCATTGCGATCAAAGCCATTAAAATTGTAAATTTTCTCATAACTTTTTTAAATTTAATTTAACATTCATTTGATTTCCAATTAATAAACTAGTACCACAAAAATATATCTTTTTTTTAAGTATTCACTTTTTTTTAACATTTTCTTTTCTATTCAAATCTAATAACTGTTTATTTCGCAAAAAGGTTGCACGAGCAGTAATTTTTGCAATAAAAAAGCCGGTACTTCCTTCCAAAAACCCAAACTTAAGAAGGTAAACTGAAAAAAATCTAAAAAATGCAGTGAAATATAATATAAATAAATTGGACTTTCTTTTTTTTGCAAAATCCCTTTCTGCATTTAATTTACTAAACTTTTCTGCTTGCTTAATATGCTGCTCACGAGATGTATATGTATAATGCAACAAATCTCCAGATAATTTCATATAAACTGGCTTCTCAACATACTCTATATATTCGTGAATTTTGCCAACCCATTTTCCATATTTCCGATTCCATAATCGTATTTTTGTATCTGGGTACCAACCACCAAATCTAATCGGTTTGCCACAATGATGGTTCAATCTATTTACCTTAAATGCACGATTATTAGCATCTAAATTAACTTCGAGAATAGATTTCTTTAATTCGTCCGACAGTAATTCATCTGCATCAATTGAGAGTACATAGTCATATTTTGCAAGATCATTGCCATAGTTTTTTTGCGAACTATAATCATCAAAACTACGATATTCAAACCTTGTAGAGTACAATTTGCAAATCTCAGCAGTTTTGTCAGTTGACCCAGAATCTACTATAATTATATCATCTGTTAAACCAATAACTGAAGACAAGCATCTTCCTATGTTTGCTTCCTCGTTTAAGGTGATAATTACAATACTAAACTTGCTCATTGCTCATTTTAGATTAGTGCAAAATTAGTTATTTTTTTCAAAATTCCTTTAAATAGAATATTGTGCTGTTAAATATGACGTATATATTTTTTTTTTACATCTTATTTCTATAACTTTGAAAAATTTTATTTTTAAGCAATTTTCTAAAAAAACAATAGATATGAGTAAAATTATTTCGATGGCAGAGGCCATATCAAAAGTTGAAGATGGAATGACTATAATGATTGGTGGTTTTATGGCTGCTGGTACACCAAAGGCTATGATGTCTGCTTTAGTAGAAAAGAATGTTAAAAACCTGACTGTTATTTGTAATGATACTGGATTTGTTAATATTGGAATCGGCAAGCTTATCTCCAACAAGCAAATAAAAAAGGTTATTGTTTCTCACATAGGAACCAATCCTGATACAATTGAACAGTTCAATAATAAGGAACTCGAAGTTGAATTCGTACCTCAAGGAACTCTCATTGAAAGAATTC
Source organism: uncultured Bacteroidales bacterium (assembly GCA_964579045.1). GTDB lineage: Bacteria > Bacteroidota > Bacteroidia > Bacteroidales > ML635J-15 > Bact-19. The sequence goes on from CAZOHR010000320.1 coordinate 3,706, forward strand.
GTTGTGGTGGAAATGGACTTGGTGGAATACTTACACCAACAGGACTAGGAACTATTGTTGCTAATGGCAAACAAGTTTTAAATGTAAACGGCAAAGATTATCTACTAGAAACTCCACTCCATGCTGATATTGCTTTAATAGGGGCAAGCATATCAGATGAAGCCGGAAACTTGTATTACAAAGGAACAACTCAAAACTTTAATCCAATGATGGCCACTGCTGCTGACATTGTTATCGTTGAAGCGCAGGAAATAGTAAAAACAGGTGATATCCTAATGGAAAATGTGCACACCCAGGCATTATTTGTTGACTATATCGTAAAAGCATAATGTAAAATAAATAAAATAAAATAAGGAGGAACTATGTCGCAAAAACTAAAACTGGACGTATCAGAGAAAATGTACACCGATGCATTAAAAATAATTCCGGGTGCAATTGCAGGTATCAGAAGACCATATAATTTCGTTCCTGGAGAATATCCAATCTATCTTGATAATGCCAAAGGTGGCAATATTACAGACGTTGATGGAAACACATATATTGATATGCTTTGTGCATACGGACCAATCATTATCGGACACCGTGAAGAAGAAATTGATAATGCTGTTATCGAACAAATGCAAAACAAGGGTTTTTGTTTTTCACTGACTCAACCTGTACAGAACCAACTTGCCGAGAAACTGATTGAACTTATTCCTTCGGCAGAAATGGCAGTTTTTGTAAAAACAGGTTCTGATGCAACTTCTGTTGCAATTCGTGTAGCTCGTGCACAAAAAGACAGAACAAAAATTGTTCGTTGTGGATATCATGGCTGGCACGACTGGTGCGTTGAAGTTAAGGGCGGCATTCCTAAAAAACTCTATG
>CAZOHR010000321.1:0-4494 GCA_964579045.1 uncultured Bacteroidales bacterium
ACTTCGTTATTTGCAGAAATCATTGCTACCTGCTCAATTTTGCTGATATCATCACCAATATTTTTGCTCATTTTTTTCAATTCAGCAACAACTGCGATAACAGCTTTGTCGATACCTCGTTTTAAATCCATAGGATTCGCACCTGCAGTAACATTTTTCAAGCCAACAGTAACGATAGACTGAGCTAAAACAGTTGCGGTAGTTGTACCGTCACCAGCATCGTCGTTGGTTTTTGAAGCAACTTCCTTAACCATCTGAGCACCCATATTCATAAATGGATCCTTAAGTTCTATTTCTTTTGCAACAGTTACTCCATCTTTGGTTATCTGTGGGGCACCAAATTTTTTATCAATTACAACATTTCTTCCTTTTGGTCCTAATGTTACTTTTACGGCATCTGCCAAAGCATCAACACCTTTTTTTAACAAATCTCTTGATTCAATATCAAATTTTATTTCTTTAGCCATAGCTTTATTTTTAAATTTTTCGACAATTATTCTTCAACCACCAATAAAATATCTGTCTGATTCATAATCAGATAATCAACACTGTCAATTTTTATTTCGGTTCCGCCATAACGTCCGTACAACACAACGTCTCCAACTTTCACTTCCATTGATTCGTCTTTCTTTGCGTTTCCTACTGCGACAATTTTACCGCGTTGTGGTTTTTCCTGAGCTGAATCAGGGATAATAATTCCGCTTGATGTTTTTTGTTCTGCTGCCTGAGGCTGAACCAGGACTTTTCCTGACATTGGTCTTCCGATATTTGCCATATTCCTATTTAATTTTAAGTTTAAACATTATTAAATCAATGCAGCCCGTTTGGCTAAAACTATGCCAACGGTAAAAACCTGACAAAAGTTCAAGTAAAACGGGCTGCAAAATATATCAATCTGACAGAATGTCCTTATCTGACAAATTTAAAATTCTGCCCGAGGTAATAAGCATTTTCTCCTAATGCTTCTTCAATACGCAGAAGTTGGTTATATTTTGCGATTCTGTCGCTACGTGAAGCAGAACCAGTTTTAATTAATCCAGTATTTAAAGCAACTGCTAAATCAGCAATAAATACATCTTCGGTTTCACCAGAACGGTGACTGATAATAGAAGTATATGAATTTGTGTGTGCAAGATTTACAGCTTCCATAGTCTCTGTAACAGAACCAATCTGATTTAGTTTAACTAGGATTGAATTTGCAACACCTTCTTTAATACCCTTTGCTAGTCGAACAGGGTTTGTAACAAACAAATCATCACCAACAATTTGAACCTTCTTGCCGATTTTATCAGTTAACATTTTCCATCCTGCCCAGTCGTCTTGTGCAAGACCGTCTTCAATTGAGATTACAGGATATTTATTTGTCCAGTCCACCCAATATTGAACCATTTCTTCGGAGCTCATCTGTTTTCCGTTAGACTCAAAAATATAGAGTTTCTTCTCCTCATTATAGAACTCAGAAGCTGCTGCATCGAGTCCGATATAAAAATCTTTACCTGGTTTGTATCCAGCTTTTTCTATACCCTTAAGCACATATTCAATTGCCTCTTCGTTTGATTTCAAGCTAGGAGCAAATCCGCCTTCATCGCCGACATTAGTTGAATGACCAGCTGCTTTTAGAACTGCTTTTAGATTATGAAAAACTTCGGTACCCATTCTAAGAGCTTCGCTAAATGTAGGAGCTCCGATTGGCATAATCATAAATTCCTGAATATCTATCAGGTTATCAGCATGCTGGCCACCATTAAGAATATTCATCATTGGAATAGGCAATGTACGAGCATTAACACCACCCAGATAATTGTACAACGACAAACCATGTTCCTGTGAAGCTGCCTGTGCGCAGGCCATAGAAACAGCAAGAATTGCATTTGCCCCAAGGTCCGATTTATTTGAAGACCCATCAAGTTTAATCATAGCCCTATCAATAGCCATTTGATCGTCGATGTAGAATCCTTTTAGTGTTTCATTAATTGTATTTTCAACATTATATACAGCTTGCAAAACACCCTTGCCCATATATCTGTTTTTGTCATTATCCCTTAGTTCAACAGCTTCGTGAATGCCAGTTGATGCTCCGCTAGGAACAGCTGCGCGTCCCAATGCGCCTTGAGTTGTAAAAACTTCAACTTCTACAGTTGGATTACCTCTAGAATCCAAAATTTGTCTTGCTTGAATATTTGCTATTTGTCCCATATCGTTTTTTTTTCAAAAATAATAAAAAAGGGGATAACGTGTATCCCCTTTTTTTAATATCAAAAAATTAATATTATTCAGCTTTTTCTTCTGGAGTTTCAGGAGTTACTTCAGGAGCAACAACTTTTACTTCGTCAACTACAACCGCGTCAGCTACAGCTGCTGGTTTTGCTGCTTTTGGAGCTTTCGCTGCTTTTGGTGCTTCTTTTGGAGCATCAGCAGTTTTTGCTTTTGTGCGTGAACGACGACTTGTCTTTTTCTTTCCGTCTTTTGCTTCGAGCATAGCTTCGTTGAAGTCAACAAGCTCGATAATACACATATCAGCGTTATCGCCTAAACGTGTTGCGGTGCGAAGGATTCTGGTATAACCACCTGGTCTATCACCGATTTTAACTACTACCTCGCGGAACAATTCCGTAACGGCTTCTTTGCTTTCAAGATAGCTAAAAACTACCCTGCGGCTATGAGTTGTGTCTTCTTTAGCTTTTGTCATTAAAGGTTCTACATACATTTTCAACGCTTTTGCTTTTGCAACAGTTGTTGTAATTCTCTTATGTAAAATCAACGATGCAGCCATGTTTGACAATAATGCCTGTCTGTGTGAACTTGTTCTGCCTAAATGATTGAATTTCTTATTATGTCTCATCTCTGTTCAATATTATTCCTTGTCCAACTTATATTTTGCTGTATCCATACCGAAATTCAGATTTTTAATATCTAAAAGATTTTCTAACTCGGTAAGTGATTTTTTACCAAAGTTTCTAAACTTCAGTAAATCTGTTTTGTTAAACTGTACCAGATCGCCCAAAGTTTCAACTTCGGCAGCTTTCAGGCAGTTGAGTGCTCTAACTGATAAGTCGAGGTCAACCAGTTTGGTTTTAAGAAGCTGACGCATTCTAAGTACTTCTTCATCAAACTCATCGCTGTCATGTTTTTCGTCGCTGTCGAGAGTTATCTTTTCGTCTGAGAACAACATAAAGTGATGAATAAGAATTTTTGCTGCTTCTTTCAAAGCATCTTTAGGTTGAATAGACCCGTCGGTATCAATTTCGACTATAAGTTTTTCATAGTCGGTTCTTTGCTCTACGCGCATATTTTCAACGTAATATCTTACGTTACGAATAGGTGTGAAGATTGAGCCGATAGGAATAATGCCTATTACATCATCGATAGGTTTATTTTCTTCTGGTGGAACATAACCTCTACCTTTAATGATATTTAATTCCATTCTCACTGTTACGTTTGAATTCATCCTGCAAATCAGCAAATCAGGGTTAAGAATCTTAAATCCTGATAAAAACTTGCCGATATCTCCGGCTCTAAATTCTTCTTGTCCTGAAATAACAACTGTAACGTTTTCGTGATTTGTATCTTCAATCTGTTGTTTGAAACGAACCTGTTTCAACTGCAGAATGATTTCAGTTACATCTTCCATTACTCCCGGGATAGTTGAAAATTCATGATCAACGCCATCAATTTTCACTGATGAAATTGCAAAACCCTCAAGTGATGAAAGTAATATTCTTCTTAATGCATTACCAACGGTAATCCCATAACCAGGTTCGAGTGGACGAAATTCAAATTTTCCATGAAAATCGTTAGCCTCAAGCATTATTACTTTATCAGGTTTTTGAAATGCTAAAATTGCCATTTATTTATTTTTTATTTTGAATACAATTCAACGATTAACTGCTCTTTAATGTTTTCTGGAATATCTTCTCTTTCCGGAATTGACATAAATTTACCTGCCATTGCAGTGCTGTCCCACTCCATCCAAGGATATTTGCTGTGGTTAAAACCGCTCAAAGTATTATTAATTAACTCGAGTGATTTTGATTTTTCACGTACTGCAATAACATCACCTGGTCTTACTGTAAAAGATGGGATATTACATAATTCACCATTAACGAGTATATGACGATGTGAAACCAACTGACGAGCAGAAGCTCTAGTTGGTGCAACGCCCAATCTGAATACAACGTTGTCGAGTCTCGACTCTAGTAACTGGAGTAAGACAACACCGGTGATACCTTTACTTCTTGTAGCTTTTTCAAAAGTATTGCGGAATTGTTTTTCCAACATACCATATGTGAATTTGGCTTTCTGCTTTTCTCTAAGCTGAATACCATACTCAGAAGATTTTCTTCTCTTCTTGGTTAACCCGTGCATTCCGGGAGGATAATTCTTTTTTTCCAATACTTTATCCGGTCCGAAAATTGGTTCACCAAATTTCCTTGCAATTTTAGTTTGCGGTCCTCTATATCTTGCCATTGCTTAAAACTTATAAAATCAATATTA
>CAZOHR010000322.1:0-4494 GCA_964579045.1 uncultured Bacteroidales bacterium
CTGGAATAGGAATTACTGATAATGTTTTGGGAACTTTTGATCCAGCAGTTGCAGGAGGAGGTACTCATACAATAACTTATAATGTAATAAATGGAGTTTGTAACTCATCCGGCACTACAAATATTATTGTTGATACAATAGTTGATGCCACAATCACAGGTGTTGGTCCACTTTGTGAAACAGATGCTTCTGTTACCTTGGTTGCAGTTAGCCCTGGAGGCACATGGTCAGGCATTGGCATTGTCGATCCTGTTTCAGGCGAATTTGATCCTAGTATTTCTGGACAAGGAAGTCACATTATAACTTATTTTGTAGCAAATGGGGTTTGTAATGATACCGATAATACTACAATAGTTGTTGACGATGCTCCAGAAGTAACAATATTAACTACAGGACCATTCTGCGAGACTGCAGGTAATCAAGTCTTTACTTCGGATGTTGCAGGTGGAGTATGGAGTGGCAATGGCATTGACATGATGGGTAACTTTAATCCTAGTGTTGCTGGCGTTGGAGTCCATACAATAATACATACTCTAACTAATGGTTCGTGTGTTGTGATAGATAGTGTTGATATTACTGTCAATCAATATTTTGATGCTACAATTACTTCAACTGGGCCATATTGTTTTAATGATACAGCTTTTTACTTAACATCAGTGAATCCTGGTGGTGTATGGTCTGGCGATGGAACTAATTTGGATGGTTTATTCACTCCTTCTATTGCAGGAGTTGGTGACCATATTATATCTTACGAAATTACAAATGGGGCTTGTTATGATATTCAAACCCAAACAATTACCGTAAATAGTAATCCTGATGCCACAATTAGTGGACCTTCAGATGTTTGTGTCAATGATCCTATTTTTAATTATACTGCGGCAGAAATTGGTGGAACTTGGTTAGGGGCAGGGATTATTGATCCCGTTGTTGGCACATTCGATCCTCAAGTATCTGGAGATGGTGGATTTTTAATAGTTTATCAAATTACTGTAAACGGATGTTCTTCAATTGATTTTGACACATTAACAGTACATGCTTTACCGATTGTAACAATTTCTGGACTTAATACAGATTATTGCTTAAACGAGCTTGCTCAAGTTGTAACTGTATCTCCAGTTGGAGGAATATTGGCTGGTGGCTCAATTATTGGTGATATTTTCGATCCACAACTTGCAGGTGTTGGCGTTCATAATATTACCTATGTTTATACGGACATAAATAGTTGTAGTGATACCGCATATTTTAGTTTGGAAGTACATGATATACCTGTAACAAGCATAGCAGGTATTGACGCATATTATTGCTTATCATCTGATACTGTATCCCCAGCTTTATTACCTGTTGGCGGTACTTTGGTTGGCTCTGGAACATTTAACAACATGTTTATTCCAAGTTTGGCTGGTCCAGGTGATGTTGAACTTATGTATTATTTTGAAGATGCTTTAGGATGTTCTGATACGAGCTACGTTAACACATCAGTAATTGATTATGCACAAATTGATTTTGATGTTACTCAGCCTCTTTGTTTTGGCGATGCAAATGGTGCAATTACAAGCATAGTTACAGATGCAATAGGACCATTTAGTTATCTATGGAGCGACGCAATTTCTTCTGTAACACCAGACATTGCTAATGTGAGTGCTGGATGGTACTTTTTATCCGTAACAGATAGTCTCTCGTGTGTTACAATAGATAGCATATATGTGGATGAAGCAAGCGATTTGATAGTTGATATTTCAAGTTTTTCAAATGTGAGTTGTTTTGGCTTACAAGATGCATGGGCAATCGCAACTGCAAGTGGTGGAGTTCCTGGCTACACGTTTTTATGGGATGATATTGCACTTACTGATTCGTCATTTGTAGAAAATCTTGCATTTGGCGAATATACTGTTGTGGTAACAGATTCTAACTTCTGCACTGCAGTAGATACTATCGTTATTAGCCAACCCGACACTTTATCTTTAGATTTTATCGACATAATAGATGTTAGCTGCTATGGGTTTAGCGATGGAGAAGTTACTGTCGAAGCGTCAGGCGGAACTGGTTTATATAATGCTGTATGGAACGACCCAGCTGCAACAATAGAGTTTACAGTTACAAATTTAGTTTCGGGGTATATTACAGTTACAATTACTGATGATAATAGCTGTCAAACTGTAGATAGTGTGTTTATTCAAGAACCAGACTCATTATATGTTTTATCAACGATAAATCCTGTGCAATGTACTCAACAACCTGGTTCAATAGACATTACTGTCTTTGGTGGAGTTTCTCCTTATGATTATTTATGGTCAACAAGTGATACAATACCTGACTTGAATAATTTAATATCTCAAACTTATAATTTGACTATTCAAGACCAAAATGGATGTGTTTTACAAACATCATTTGATATCCCGAACGAAGGACAAATTAGTTTAGACATTACTCAAACTAACTTTAACCGTTGCTATGGCGATGAAGATGCTGCATTGATGGCATTTTCTACTGATGCAATTTTACCTCACTCCTACTTATGGTCAAATTTTATTACAGGTCCAACAAATATAAATCTACCAGCAGGAGAATATTTTGTTAGCTTAACAGATGCATGGGGATGTAGTGGAATAGATTCAATAACTGTAACACAACCAGAAATTCTTGATATTCAAGTTAATTCTGAAGATATAGCTTGTCGAGGAGGATTTACAGGATCGGCAAGTGTTGTAATAGATGGCGGAACTCCAGCATATTCTGTTCATTGGCAAAATGGAGCCACAACTCTTACCACAACTGGGCTTGGAACAGGCGAGATTTGGGTGACAGTTACCGACGCTAATAGCTGTGTCGAAAGTGCATATTCTGTAATAAATGAACCGCAAACAGGACTTGAAGTAGGTATGAATATTAAGCAAGTAACATGTTTTGGAGCAGAAGACGGATCAATTAACGCATTTGCAAGTGGTGGAAGCCCTCCTTATGTGTACAATTGGAACATCAATGGAACTATAATTGAAGGCTCAACAATTCGAAATATTGGAGCTGGAGTATATTATTTAACAGTATTTGATAGTAATGGTTGTAGAATTGATGCTGCAGGTCAAATATATATCGTAAATTCATTAGTCGCCACAGCGATAGCGGGAAACACATCCTGTATAAACAATTCCGACGGGTACATCTCGATTACAGCACAAGGAGGTACAGAACCATATTCATATTATTGGCTGGACATGAGGTGGGATACTCCTATTATTGATTCTTTATATCAAGGTGAGTATTATTTTACTGTTCGAGATTCTAATAACTGTGAATACAGTTTTGGACCTGTTGTTGTTTTAGATGACGATAGAGATTGCTTAAGAATTCCAGCAGCATTCAGTCCAAATGGCGATGGATATAACGATGTGTTTGAAATAGAGAACATCCATCTATATCCTAGAGCAGTTATTCAAATCTTTAATCGCTGGGGACAATTACTCTACGAAGACCTTGCAATAAATGGATTCTGGGATGGCAAATACAACGACAAACCAGTTCCATCGGGGGCATACCTATACAATATCATTTTGAATGTTAACGACGACCCAAGAGTTGGTACTGTTACGGTAATAAGGTAATATATAGGTCACTAGGGGAAAAATCTTAGTTCTGATTATAACCGCTACCGCACGATTGCATCGTGTGGTACCACCAGAAAAAATCTCGAATATTTTTTTAATAAATAGAAAATATCTATATTTGATTTCTATCAACTAAAAAATCGCCAATGAGCCGAAACTATAAATTTCATAATCCCGAAGGAGTTTATTTTATAAGCTTTGCTGTTGTTGATTGGCACGACGTATTTACTAGGAACGAATATAAGCAGATTGTACTTGACAGCATACATTATTGTCAGAAAGAAAAAGGTATGGAAGTATTTGCTTGGTGTATTATGACCAATCATGTTCATTTGATTTTCAGAATAGTAAATGGTTTGTTGCCAGAAAATGTTATAGGCGACTTTAAAAGGTTTACAAGCAAGGAGATTGTTAGGCAAATTGCTGACAACCCTCGTGAAAGCAGAAGAGAATCTTTGCTTGCTGCCTTTAAAGAAGCTGCATCTAAACAAGCGAATGTTAATGGTAATCAGTTTTGGCAGCACGATAATCACCCGATTGAACTTTGGAGTGCAAAAGTTACTCAAGAAAAGATAAACTATATACACCAAAATCCGGTCGAAGCAGGATTGGTTTACCATGCCGAAGATTATGTTTACAGCAGTGCAAAAGATTATAGCGGTGAAAAAGGATTGTTGAACGATGTGATAGTTGTAAGATAAGTAATAAATAAAAAAACTTTTATACTTTGCCAATAAATTACTATTTTTGAATTATGGTAAATGAAAAACATCAACATTGTAATTCTAATTGAAAAAAGATTGTGCCGCCACACGATGCAATCGTGCGGGAGCGGGGGTTGGAGAAAGCAATATTGAAATTGCCTTAGTTGGAAGTCAAGGTACTTGTGGAA
>CAZOHR010000323.1:0-4489 GCA_964579045.1 uncultured Bacteroidales bacterium
CGATGACAAAAATGAAAGACTATCCAAAAATGAAACTACTTATCGCTATGTAAAAACTATTCAACACAATAAAGTCTTTTAAATCCCCCAGAAATATTGCTTGATCCAGACTTTAGGTAATAGGATGCAGTAGCTAGCATCGAAACATGTAGTAGTCCAAACATAAAAAAAAAGTGCAATACATATAGTACTGCACTTTTTTTTAGGTATATTTTTTTATTATGATTTTTTGCGAGCAGAATAATTGATTTTTAAGGCACTAGCTTTACGCAATTCTTGTTTAATGTCAGATACAATACCCATTTTGGTATCTTGATGAACCTTCAATGATGTTGTCATCATTGGAACCTCTGCTTCATCTCTTTCCGCACGTTCTGCAAGGATATACTCATAAATATCTGTAAGATCAGCAAATGAAGAATTTAACTGAATTCTTGGTTCTGTACCATAAATGTTTTGAATATTTTCCTTAGGTTTACCTACGTAAATATAGCTTACAAGAGATTTTTTCTCAAGTTTTTTAATTTCTGTAGCATCTGGTAAATCAGAACCTGATAGTTCAATTTGTAATTGTACTTCTCTCATAGAAGTTGTTACCATAAAAAAGAACAATATCATAAAGACGACATCAGGAAGTGACGCAGTTGAAATTGCGCCAACACCTTTTTTTTGTTTATTTCCGAATTTTCCCATTATTTACGTCCTCCTACATTTTTTGGTTCAGCTTCTGATATACGTTGTGGATAAACTTGTTTAATAGCTTCCTGTTGATCTAGGTTTAGTTCGTCGAAAGTTCTTTTGCCGAAATACTGATAAGCAGCTTCATTACGGAGTTCGTTGTATGCAGCTACTAGTTCATTTTGCACTTCGATATACCTTCCGTAAGTTGTACCTCTATCGTTTTGCAGAGAGATTACTCCGTCGCCAACCATTACAGTATTGTTAATTCCTATAATTGTTGTTGGTTTCATAGTAGGTAAACTCTCATCATTCGGATCGCTCTTGATAAATTCCTTAGCTTTCTCGCGTAGCTGTTCAACATCCATTGGCTTTCCATTTACTAGTAATCTATCCTGAGCATTGATAAGTACAATGAAGATATTCCTTCTGTTAATAGGGACATCTGTTTCGGCACCTTTCTCCGGAATAGGAGGCAACTGTCTGGCGATACCGGTGTCAACGTCCATTGTTGTGGTTACGAGAAAGAAAATCAGTAACAGGAAGGCAATGTCTGCCATCGAGCCTGAGTTTACTTCCGGTGTTTCACGTTTTCCCATAATATTTTATTTTTTAAACTTTTAATGTTAAAACTATCTCCTATCTCCAGATTTTTGACAATTCGTTGTAAATTAAACCTAAGATTGCTAAAGCAAAAGTAAAGTACATGACAAATAAGAATGTCTCGATCCATTTAGAAGTTGAGGCAGTGATATCAATCTCGGATGAACCCAAAAATGTTGGAATAGCATCAGATGCCATAGAATATGAGACCAGAACTAGGATGCCAATACCTACTCCAATGAGACCAGTCATAAGTGCCTTTTTAGGTTTGTCGATAGCATTTAGAATGAATTGATAAATTGCAAATCCTAAGGTAGCTACAGTACAAATGAAGAATAAAACTATTGAGAAGTTTAATATTACCCCACCCCAATTTGAAGCCAGTTTGTCTGTTTCTGAAACTTTCATGTCAGAAGGCATGTCTTGCATCAGTGCAAGTCCATTGTCAAGTCCGCTTAAGTCTGCAATAAAGAAATGCAGAATAACTGCTGCAGATAAGCCAAAGACTGTATAGCCAATTATTTTTATTATTTTAGATAACATGTTGTCGCTTTTTTAAAGTTATTTTTTATTTGAATAATCTAACAGAATATCAATAAGTGTTATTGATGCGTCTTCCATGCTGTTAACAATGCTGTCAATTTTTCCAAGAATGTAATTGTAGAATACTTGAAGAATCATAGCAACGATAAGACCACCTACAGTGGTAATAAGAGCTACTTTCATACCACCCGCAACTAGAGTAGGGTTAATATCACCTGCAATCTGGATAGCGTCGAAAGCCTGAATCATACCTACAACTGTTCCAAGGAAACCTAACATAGGAGCAAGTGCAATAAACAATGCAATCCATGTTAATCCATTTTCTAACTGGCCCATCTGAACACCACCATAAGAAATTACAGATTTCTCAACAACATCAATACCTGAATCATAACGATCCAAACCTTGATAAAAAATACTTGCTACAGGACCACGTGTGTTACGGCAAACTTCTTTAGCTGCTTCGATACCACCGTCATTAAGAGCTGTTTCAACTTTTTTCAATAATTTGTCGGTGTTAGTTGTTGCAAAGTTGAGATAAATAATTCTCTCAAAAGCTAAAGCCAAACCAACTATCAAACAAATAAGAATTGGAGCCATCCAGATTGGACCACCCTCAATAAATTTAATCTTCAATTGCTGATGCATTGGTGTTTCTGTGCTTTCAGGTGCTGCTACTGGCGTTGACGCTGTGTCTGCAACTGCCGGAGCTGCGCTGTCTACTTGTTCTGTTGTTCCTTCTGTGGTTTTATCATCCTGTGCATAAATAAAAGATGATGATGCAAGAGTTAATAATCCTGCTAAAGTTAACAATGCGATTAGTTTTTTCATGACTATTTTTCGTTTTTAATTTAAACTTATTTAATTATTACCAGTTAAATTTCACTATTTCAATCTGCGGAGAGAGTGGGATTCGAACCCACGATACGATTTGACACCGCATACACACTTTCCAGGCGTGCGCCTTCGACCACTCGGCCATCTCTCCAATATCGACGCCTAAAATGTGCCGCAAAATAATAAAAAATTCAACTCCAAAGAATTTTTTTGTTAAAAATTATATTATTGTTTTATTAACTATCAATGAACCGCCTTTTAATGCTTTGCAAACCTGATATTTTCAGTTTGATACTGATTTATTCCATAACGGAATAAATCTTAAATTATTATTATCTTCCTTATTTATTGTAAGCGAAAAAGAATATTGCCATTATTCTCGGTTGTTTTAGCGATAAACTCAGGATTAACACCTTGTATTAATGCAATAGCATCCACAATTTGTCTAATATATGCTGGTTCGTTTCGTTTGCCTCTGTATGGAACTGGCGTAAGATATGGTGAGTCTGTTTCTGTTAGAATATGCTCAGCAGGAATTCCAGCTACAACCTCAGTCATGTTATTATTTTTGTAAGTTAATACACCACCTATACCTATATATAAACCATAATCAATAATTATTTTTGCATTTTGCAAGTCTCCAGGATAGCAGTGAAAAACTCCAGTAAGTCCTTTGTTCTTATAATTCATAATAATATCCATTACTTCAACTAGAGAGTTTCTACTATGAATAATTATCGGCAGTTTTTTCTCGCATGCAAGGTTAAGCTGATAATCGAAGGCTAACTGTTGTTCTTTGAAGAAAGTTTTATCCCAGTAAAGGTCTATACCTGTTTCGCCTATAGCCACAATATTTAAGTCGTTTGAAAAAATATCTTCAAGTTCTTTTAGGTAGTTTTCCTTAACCGAAGTAGGATGTAATCCAAGTGTATTGTACAAAACATCGGGATATTCCTTGCTAAGATTACTCATTTTTAGTATTGTTTCTCTGTCGATATTTGGTAAAATGATTTTATTTACTCCAGCATCCAAAGATCTTTTTACAACTTCATCTCTGTCTTTATCAAACTCTTCGAGATATAAATGACAATGCGTATCGATCATAGTTTGATTATTTTAGTTTAAGAGTAAAGATTTTCCCCGGTAATGCGCGTACCAGATTCTTGAATTCAAGTTCCAATAGGCTCATACTTAATGTGTTAGCGTCCAAATTTGTTTGCCTGATTATATTGTCGATGTCGAGATATTCATAATTCTTAAGAACATTTACGATTAACTTTTCATTTTCGTTCATATCGGCAAACAAATTTAAAGTTTGCTGCAAAGAATTTACAGATTTTGAGGTCCAATTCATTATATACTCAATATCTTCGATCGATTCGGTGAGGTGAGCTCTGTTGGTTTTGATAAGCCGATTGCAACCCTCGCTGTAAATAGAGTTTATACTTCCGGGCAAAGCAAATACATCTCTGTTATAGTGATTGGCAATATTTGCAGTTATCATAGAACCGCCTTTATTACCTGATTCTACAATTATTAGTGCATCGCACAAGCCAGCAACTATTCTGTTACGTTTTACAAAGTTTGCTGGTTCAATTTTGCTTCCATGCGGAAAGTCGCTAATTATCGCTCCGCCTGTTTCAATTATTTTTTGTGCAGTTCTTTTATGTTTTGCTGGATAAATGGATTCCAAACTGTGACCCATTACTGCCCAGGTACTGAGATTGTTTTTTATCGCTGATCGGTGAGCTGCAATATCAATACCATAGGCTAATCCACTTACTATTATAGTATCAGGATATTTTGATGCTAAAGATTCTATAATCTG
>CAZOHR010000324.1:0-4474 GCA_964579045.1 uncultured Bacteroidales bacterium
AACCCTCGATCGCAAACAGATGTACTTTGTGAATAAAAACTTCTTTAGTTTAAAAACTATTAGCGCTATTGGTGAAGTTTTTCGTGAAGCTTTAATTCACAGAAATATCTACAAAAAGAACCCTCTTTTGGGCTATATGCACATGAGTTTGGCATTTGGCTGGTTTCTACTAATTGTTGTCGGCAAAACTGAATCGTCATTTTATGCCGGTACTTTCTTCGAAGAACCTTGGCTCGCAATCTTCTTCAAATACTTTGCTAAAGAACAACACAGTTACTTTATGGCTGCTGAATTCTCTTTTATCATGGATTTACTTCTTCTCATTGTGCTTAGTGGTGTTGCACTCGCTTTGTTTAAAAGAGTTCGCTCAAAGTTTATGGGAATGAAAAAAGCTACCAAACACAGCAAATTCGACCGTATTGCATTAGCATCTCTTTGGTGGATATTCCCTTTACGCCTCCTAGCTGAAAGCACAACGGCTGCAGTGTCTGGCAATGGCGACTTTCTAACGGGTTCTGTGGGCGCCTTATTATCGGGATTACCAGTTGAATCTTTAGAATTACCAATTTGGTGGGCTTATTCAATAGTCTTATGTGCATTCTTTATTAGCCTGCCATTTTCGAGATATATGCATATCCCTACTGAGGTAGCGCTTATATTTTTACGAAAATGGGGAGCAACTGCTGGCGAACAGTATTCTGGAATGACAGATGTTCAGTTAAATGCTTGTTCAAGATGTGGCATTTGTATCGATTCTTGTCAATTGAATTTTGCAGCAGAAATAAACCATGTTCAATCTGTTTATTTTATCCGCGACACAAGATATAAAAATCTCACCGACGAAGTTGCTAACAACTGTCTGATGTGTGGCAGATGTGTAGAAGCCTGCCCAGTAGGTCTCGAATTGACAGTTATACGTCAACAATTAAGAAATAAAGCAGAAATTCCTGGTAAGCACTATTTTGATTACAGTCAGTCTAGCGACATTAACAAGAAAACTGATGTAATTTATTTCGCTGGTTGTATGTCGCATCTAACTCCAACAATTATTATCGCCATGAAAAAGATTTTCAACAAGGCAGGCGAGAAATTTTGGTTCATGGATGAAGAAAAAGGTTTGTGTTGTGGTCGTCCTATGCGTCAGCAAGGTTTTGTGCAACAATCAAAGGATTTGATTAGTAAAAACATGAGACTTATTGCCTCTTCGGGAGCTAAATTATTGGTTACCTCCTGCCCTATTTGCTACAAATCATTTACCGAAGAATATGTTTTGGATATTCCTGTGATGCATCATAGCGAATATATTAAAATGTTATTGGACAAGAAGAAAATCACTGTAACAAAATTAGATATTAGTATGGTGTATCACGATCCTTGCGAATTGGGCAGAGGTTCGGGTATATACGAGCAACCTCGTGATATTTTAAGACAAACAGGCAACTTGCGAGTTTCTGAGTTTGAAAAAGAAAATGCTCTATGTTGTGGTGGAAGTTTATCAAATACAGTTATAGAACTTGATACACAAATAAAAATCAGAAATCATGCGCTAGAGGTTCTTACAGAATCTAAGCCTGACGTTCTAGCTACGTCTTGTCCACTTTGCAAAAAATCTTTTGTGCATGGAAATAAAGCAAAAGTTATGGATATTGCTGAAATTGTCGCAGAATGTTTAAATTTGCAGTCTGAAAAATTAGACAAAAAACAATCCGCCGTCTCGGACAAAAAAGAAAAAATAGAAACAACATAATTAAAAACAATAAAATAAGATTATCATGGTAGATATTTTTGACAGGCTTAAAGACGCATTGGGTCCACTCGGACAGTATCAGCAAAAAGCTGAAGGTTATTTTATGTTTCCAGAACTTGAAGGTGAGATAAACCCAAGAATGACATTTCGTGGCAAAAAAGTTTTAACCTGGAGTTTAAATAATTATTTGGGCCTTGCAAACCACCCCGAAGTAAGAAAAGCAGATGCTGATGCCGCTGCGCAATTTGGAATGGCTTACCCTATGGGAGCTAGAATGATGTCTGGTCAGACAAAATATCATACTGAATTGGAGAATAAACTTGCCAAGTTTGTGAAAAGAGAATCTGCGTATCTTCTTAATTTTGGTTATCAAGGAATGATTTCGATAATTGATTCCTTAGTAACGAGAAAAGATGTAATCGTTTATGATTCTGAATCTCACGCTTGTATTATGGATGGGATATTCCTCCATAAATCAAAAGGTGGAAAAAGCTTTGTATTTCCACATAATGATATAGAACGTTGCGCGAAGATGTTAAAATTTGCAACTAAAAATGCAGAAGAAAACGGCGGTGGTGTACTTGTAATTACTGAAGGTGTATTTGGCATGGCTGGTGATTTAGGAAATCTCCCAGAAATCGTAAAGCTAAAGAAAGACTTCAAATTTAGATTAATGATTGACGATGCACATGGTTTTGGAACAATGGGTGATACTGGAGCTGGAACAGACGAACATTTTGGAGTTCAAAAAGATGTTGACATTTACTTCTCAACCTTTGCAAAAGCTATGGCAGGAATCGGTGCATTTGTTGCAGCTGACAAGTTTGTTGTGGACTCATTGAAATACAATATGCGTTCGCAGATTTTTGCAAAATCATTACCAATGCCAATGGTAATTGGAGCTCTCAAACGTCTTGATATGCTTCAAAACGAACCAGAACATAAAGCAAATCTGTGGAAAATTGCAACTGCCTTGCAAAATGGATTGAGAGAAAATGGCTTTAACATCGGAAATACTCAATCACCTGTTACACCTGTTTACTTTAGTGGATCTGTTCCTGAGGGCACAAATGTAGTTATTGACTTAAGAGAAAATCATAATATTTTCTGTTCTATCGTTGTTTATCCTGTTATACCAAAGGATGTGCTAATGTTGCGAGTTATCCCTACAGCTGCACATACACTTGAAGATGTTAATGAAACAATCGAAGTGTTCAAGAAAATCAAACTTAATCTTGCTGCCGGAAAATATAATACTGCCGAAATGCAGTCAATGAAAGTTAATTAGCTTTATAGTCTTAGTCATTTATTCATAATGATTCAAGCCAAACATACATGAAACGAAGTGGTTAATTCGAACATTGATATCAATCGCTTCGTTTCTTAATTTAAAATTTAAGACATGAAAGAAAACAAGTACTATTTGAAATGCGTTAAGTGTGAACATGTAACTCCAGATTTCGGAGAATGGTTTGAGCAGAATCAGATTTGCCCAGAATGTGGCAGCAAACACTCTGAAGTTTGGTATAATAGCGACTATAAGGAATTACCTTTAATTATGAAAGGTCATCCCGAAAATTTCTGGCAATACTTTTATTATTTACCTCTCTTGAAAAGAGAAAACATAATTACCCGAAACGAAGGAGCTGTTGACCTTCAGGAATGGTGGTTTCTCGAAGATTATGCAAAACAAAAATTTGGACTTAATATTAAAGTCTTAATTTACAGAAACGACCTCAACGGTGGTACTGGAACTTTTAAGGATGTAGCAGCTTCATTAGCAGCTAGCATTTTTAAAGAAAATGACATAAAACAGTACTGCGTAGCCTCAACAGGTAATACAGCAACTGCATACTCAAGATATCTTGCTATTGCTGGTGTAAATTGCTCTGTCTTTATCCCCGACAATGCACTTAGAGCATCCGAAGCAGTTATTAGTGCATACGGACAAAGAGTTTTCAGAGTAAAAGGCGACTATGCAAAAGCAAAAGTAATCGCAGCAGAATATTCAAAAAAACATAATGTTCTTATTTCTTCAGGAAATATAGATCCAATTCGAGTTGAAGCAAAAAAAACAATGGTGTTTGAATGGCTGAGACAAATTGATAAAATGCCAGATGTTTATATTCAGGCCATCAGTGGTGGAACTGGACCAATTGCGATAGACAAAGGTTTGCGTGAGATAAAATCTATCTATCCAGACTTACAAATGCCAAGATTATTAATGGTACAACCCGATGGTTGCGATCCAATGGTTCAAGCATGGGAAAATGCCGAAGCTAAAGGGTTTCCAGAAGGATACGAAAATGAATATCCAATTATTGACAATCCCCAAACTGAGGTTCCTACACTTGCAACAGGAAATCCAGCTACTTACCCAATAATTGCGAAATTAGTAAAGAATTCAGGAGGTAGTTTTATTCGCATGAAAGAAAAGAAACTTTTGCCGATTGGTAAACTTATCGCTTTTGAACGTAAATTATTACTTGGTCCAGCTTCTGCAGTTTGTGTTGCTGGGTTCTTCAATGCTTTGGAAAAAGGTTTGATAAAAGATGGTGAAACAGTTCTTCTAAATACTGGCGAAGGTGTTCGTCGTGCACCAAATTTTGTTGATCAAATGATTTATACTACTAAAAATGTTGACAGCGTTGACGAATGCGAACCTCATCTTATCGATGACTTCAGAAAGCAATTGTGGGACGATGTCTTGAATGATAAATAGACACT
>CAZOHR010000325.1:0-2348 GCA_964579045.1 uncultured Bacteroidales bacterium
CAACGTAATATAATGACTTCGTTTGTAATTATTGCAGCTTTACTTATTGATTTTGTCGTATTGATTTTTAGTAACCGTCAGAAAATCAGAAAAGCCAATATATTATTAGAAGATAAAAATATTGAAATTACAGAAAAGGCTGAGGAATTAAGACTTGCAAATAAAAGGCTTATCGAGTTGTCCCAATTTAAAGATTCTTTACAGTCTTTTTTGGTGCACGATCTAAAAAATCCATTAAATAAATTATTGAGTATAAACAGCAAGGAATCCTTTGAAGAAAATGCGAAAGGAATAAAACAAACAGCTATACAGATGCTAACGATTGTTTCAAATTTGCTGGATATTAATAAATATGAAGAAAAGGAGTTGAAACTGGTAATGCAAAAGGAATCATTATCAAAAATTATTAATGAGGCTTATATACAAACCCAATACCTTGCACAACAAAAGAGTGTTCAAATAGTCATTGAATACACAACTGATTATATTGTAAAGGTTGACGCTGAATTAATCACCCGTGTTTTTGTTAATTTATTTACCAATGCCATAAAATTTTCTCCATCAGCTGGTAAAATCAGTATTTCTACAGAGTTGATAGAACAGAATGTGCTGAAATTGAATGTTAAAGACGAAGGTGATGGTATTTCTGCAGATTATCAGAAGTTGATATTTGACAAATACAGTCAGGCAAAAGTCCGCCACTTGGGTTTTGCAGGTTCTACTGGTATAGGCCTAACATTTTGCAAAATGTCTGTTGAATCTCATGGTGGATCAATAGGTGTATATTCCAATATTGGACAAGGTTCTTCATTTTGGTTTACTTTACCACTTACTTCCAAATTGGATTGTCTTCCTAACAATTTAGCTATTTTTGATGACATTACAATATCCAATTTCAAAATTGAATTTAATACTGAAGAAAAAGTTTATCTTGAAACATATTGTAATATCTTAAAAAACACCTCTATTTATCAAATTTCCGATGTAAAGGAAACTTTGAATACCATTGATAGAAGATCGGAAAATATTTTGAAATGGAAGTGCATGGTGTTTCAAGCCCTATCGGAGTGTAATGAATTAAAATATTTTGAACTGCTTAATTTAGCATAATATGAATCAAATAAAGATACTGATTGTAGATGATACTGTTGAAAATATACAGACATTGACAACATATTTTGAACAACTTCATCCTGAATACAGATTGTATCAAGCTACTCATGCGCATATTGCTTTTGAAATTGCCAAAAGCATGAAGGTTGATTTGATAATTTCCGATTGGGAAATGCCAGGAATGTCGGGGATTGAACTGTTGAAAGTATTGAAAGATGATGCACAAACTGCTCATATTCCAGTAATCATTGTAACAGGAGTAATGCTTTCTCCCTCAGATCTTGATGAAGCCCTAACTGCTGGTGCTTACGATTATCTTCGTAAGCCTGTAGATCCAGTTGAACTTGCTGCCCGTACAAATTCTGCTATTTGCTTTGTTGCTATGCATTTAAAAGAGTTGGAATTAAAAAATCTTGAACTTACCGAAAAATCAATGTTACTTACCCGTAACAATCAGTTCAATATAGATGTTTCAAAAAGACTGAAACAACTTGAAAATATGATTGATGATAATTTTGAAGCAAAACTGCTAATTCAGGAATTGTTGAGTAATATTGATCAAAAAACCAAAGAAGACAATTGGGGTAATTTTGAGGTAGCTTTCCAGAATGTGCATCCCGAATTCAGCCGGAATATTACTAGGAAATTTCCTGTACTCACACCAGGCGATCTTAGGCATTGTATTTTAATCCGTCTGGGTATGAGTAATAAGGATATGGCTTCTGTACTTTACCAAAGTCCCGACAGTATTAAGGTTAACCGTAGTCGTATTCGTAAAAAACTGGGGATTAATAATGATACCAATCTGCAATCTTTTTTAACTATGATTTAAAAAATCACTTTTTTTTATTAAACTGCCTCTGTCATTTTTAAAATGCCAGAGGCAGTTTTTTTTAGTTGCTAACCTTTTGCTAACCTCATTATGGTTTAAAACTTTTGTGCTATATTACTTTTGCATAAAAAATAACTATTAATTTTTATAATTTAATCTATAGCTATGAAAAAACATTTATTATCATTTTTAGTGATAGTGATATTGCTGATTGGATTTTTTTCGAATTCTTACAGCCAACTATCAATTAATGCACCCGATTTTAGTAGCCCAGCTACACAAAGTGCATTTAATCTTGTAAGTAATGCTGCCTTTGTTGTCGACTATTCTACTAGTCGTTTACGGCTCACTTCTGCAACTGGATCCCAGAATGGAGCAGGATGGTGGAAAAGCCCTATACAAT
>CAZOHR010000325.1:2358-4471 GCA_964579045.1 uncultured Bacteroidales bacterium
TACAATTAAGTTCAAATTATGCATTTAGTGCCTACTTTTCATTTTCACTTGGGAGTGGCAGCTCCTTACCAGCAGATGGTATTGGCTTTGTATTGCAAACAATGAGTGATAATGCAGGTTCTAATGGAGGAGGAATAGGATATGAGGGCATTTTACCTAGTATTGCAGTTGAATTTGATACTTATTATAACCCAGGTGACCCAAATGCCAACCATGTGGCTATTATAGAGAACGGTAATGTACATGTCAGTCATGATTACACCCCTATAACCTGGTGTGCATCTCCTTCTGGGGCAATGTCTAATGGAAATAATTATTATGTTTGGATTGATTATGACGGTACTACTTTAGAAGCCAGAATAAGTAGTACAACTACTCGACCTTCCAATGCCTTGGTATATAAAGCTGTTAATATATCTAATATTTTTAGCGGTTACCCAATTTATGTCGGGTTTACTGCTGCAACAGGTAATCACTATCAAATACATGATATTTTAGGATGTTTATTCAAAAATACCTTTGTTGCAGGAGGATTAAATCCAAATGATACCTATACTCAATTGCCATCAAAAGTTACTGTTACACCAACACCTGCTACTATAAGTTTTGGTAGCACCAGCTCAGTAACAGCTCATGTAACATATCCAGATGGTTCACCAGCTATAAATACAGAAGTGTGTTTATCAACAGTATCTACAAGAAGTAATAGTATTACACCTTTATGTGCAACAACAAATTCTTCAGGTGACGCAGTAGTTACTTTTAATGCCATTGGTTCGGGAGGGCAAGATACAATATTTGCTACTGTAACATCAGGAGGTGCAACAGGCAAAGGTACAATTATGGTAACAAATGGAATGCCGGCTGTTACGACTACTCCTATTATATCAAGTGGAGCTACTACAGCATCTTCAGGAGGTGTTGTTACAAACGATCCATCTAACTCTGCTGTTACAGCTAGAGGTGTCTGTTGGAATACTTCAGGTAATGCAACAATATTCGACAGTTATACAACAAACGGTAGTGGTACAGGTACTTATACTAGTTCTCTTACAGGTTTAACAGCTGGTACTACTTATTATGTTAGGGCTTATGCTACCAATTCGCAGGGTACTATTTACGGGCAACAAATTAGCTATGTTGCACAACTTGTTTATTGCACTCCACCTGTTTCTACAAATTCAAGTTGGCATTATGGTATAGAAAATGTAACAACTACAAATGGGCTTACTAATTTTAGCCATGCTATTAGTACCTACCCCCCTACATCTTATGCTGATAACAGCGGAACATATCAGGTAACACAAGTGCCCGGAGGTACAGTAAACCTGAGTTTAAGTTTTTTTACTAGTGCTAATTGGAGTGTTTGGATAGATTATAATCATAATGCAGTTTTTGATTCTATTGAGAAAGTAATTGCAACTACAGGTTCACAATCCAATCCGTATACTCCAAGCTTCACAGTACCATCTGGTACTGCTGCAGGCAATTATAAAATACGTGTCAGAGGAGATGCTAATTATGTAATTACAAATCCTTGTGCTATATTATATTGTGGTACAACCGAAGACTATGATTTGATAGTTCCATCATCAGGACCTCCAATTGTAACAACAACAGCTGTATCTGCAATAAATCCTACATCAGCAACTTCAGGTGGAAATGTTGTATGGGATGGTGGTAATCCACCTGTTACAGCTCGGGGTGTCTGCTGGAAAACAACAGCTAACCCAACTACCTCTGATAGTCTTACAATTGATGGAAACGGTACAGGTACTTATACCAGTTTACTTACAGGTTTAACCAATGGTACTACTTATTATGTTAAGGCTTATGCTACCAATTCGGTAGGGACAGGTTATGGCGCTCAAGTTAGTTTTATTGCACAAATGTCATATTGCACACCATTACCTAATTATTCTAATTGTTCAAATACATATATCTCAAATGTTACTACTACTGGAGGTACTTCAAATTTTAACAATACAAGCGCTTGCTCTTCTGGTTCTTTTACAGACTATAGTGCTACTCAGCATGTGGCACAGGTAGCAGGGAGCTCTGTTACCATGAACTTGACCAACAATTCCAGCTATGGTGAGTCTTTCTATTGGAC
>CAZOHR010000326.1:0-4451 GCA_964579045.1 uncultured Bacteroidales bacterium
AACAGGGATTATAATGTCAGCAGTTTCGCCTGCAGCTAAAATATCGTCATTTGTATCGTCAACTTCCACTTCATCGGTTATAATATTTGGTGCAAATGCAGTAAACATATAGAAATAATCCCAAGAGCCCTGATCAGAGGTAACACTAAAATTCATCTGAAATTCGTGATTGTCTGGAACCAGAGGACTTACATCAAAACCAAAAGCGTCGGTAATAACTGCACTTTCATCTGGATCAAGATCTGAACAGATGGCGGTATTGTCAGTAACTGTGATATAAGGGTCGGAGGTTGACATTGTAATATTTATACCAGTTATTGTATAAGCCATAGGATTTGTTACAGTCAAATCAAGAGTGATTGGTTCGGCATATTCGATAACATCGTCATCAGGTGTGTTTACAACATAGGTCAATATTAATCCATCGGTAACAAATGGCATAGAAGCTTTGTCGCGTATCCTGTTGTTGTCAGTAACTTTAAAATGGAATTCTTCGGCCAAATACTCATGTGTAGGTGTTCCTGTTAATAGTCCATCTTCAGAAATTACAAATTCTTCGGGGATAGCGAAAGGAACCATATTGTAAGTAAAGCCAGAACTTACAGAGGTCGGATTGTCAAAATGCAGCCATTGGAAATTTATTTCATCGCCATTATTAACGCCACAAACATAACTTACCTGATTTGTCAATGCCGAATTGTTATAAGAAAACTCAACTCTTCCGTCTTCATAAATTGTCATGGCATAATCCAATGTTGTATTGTCCCAGATAATTGTTTTATAGCCACTACCAGTAATTGATTTCATTGTGGAGGTAATCCCAGTGGTAAAAAATGGAGCTATACACTTGGTGTGCATAAAAACGGTTTCGTCATGATGATAATAAGGCAGGTAGTCGTCGAATCCTGGCTCGAAAACAACAAGGCCGATGTTACTAACATAGATAGTACTATATTCTTTGCATAATAACTAAAAGTAAATCCCAGAGGAACCGCAAAAAAACCTGAACCGCTTAAAGTTGTACCACCGCTAGGAAATGTGCCGGCAACTTCGCTGATTGTAAAATCCATATCAAAACTCCACTTATAAGGTTCTGTACCTCCAGCAGCAGTGAGTTGCTGAGAGAATGGGCTCATAATTGCGCCACTTGATAATGCCGCTGTTGTAATTTCGACTGCATTATAATCTTCTGAGCTAACAATACTCATTGTTGCTGTTCCATTTTGTGGAATTGTTTGTACTGGATCGGTGCTAGCTGTTTCGACAGCGGATCCAGTGCTATAGTTCATTACCGAAAAAGAGTTTATAGTTCCTGTACCCAAACCATCAGCATCAATTTCATTTACCTGTAAGAAATATTTTGCTTCCTGACCTGGAGTAATATAATTTAAAAATGGAGTAATATCGAGACCGAATTCCAAAGTTTTATCCACTTCGGCAGTTCCTCCTGTCATATAATTATCTCCAGCCTGATAATCAAGGATAGGAAAATCAAGTACATATTCAGGTTTGTCGGCAGCAATATTTGTTGCCATTCCTACATAAACTTTGATTCGTTTTCTTTTAGTGTATGTAACACTTGCTTTTGCTGTTAGCTGAGGTTCGTATGTGCCGTTTACCGTCATAACATGAACAACGTCATTCCAGAATGAACCGTCTGCAATATTTTTATACATCAGATAACAAAATCCGCCGTTTGCCCATGCTGGACCTCCGCTGTAAGTATTACACATTTTAATACCACCGATTTCCCAGTCGGCCATAGTTACCTGACTATCGCCGTTAATATCAATATTATTAGTATATTGTCCATCGTTATTATAGTCGAATCTAATAGAGTCATTGTATCCCAGAATTGCCATAGAATGAGATGTCCCAGCATAAAAATCGGTAAGAACAAATTTTCCGGCTTCCTCTGTTCCTGCAGGTAAAACATCACTTGGTGAAGGAACTCCCGAATAAAATATTGCACATCCTCCATCTTCATCTCCATTTAAATGGTCATTCATCCAATGTTTAAATGTTAGAAGACCTGCTGCATCACCAACATTAAGTTTGTATGCATGGTCTAACCTGTTATGCATTGCGCTGTAATATAAGTCATATCCAGTCATCCAGCGTATATTGCCACCTGCGTCAATTGTACCTCCATATTCTTCCTGATTTGGTGTGCCAACTGTTCGCAAAACTTCGAGAGTATGATAATAGCTTACGCCGTTTCCTCCCCAGTCGCCAGCATCCCAGTTATAGACAAAACCTGTAGGGTACAGATTTGCATTAACATTGGCTATAAGTTCTCGCGCAGCATTCATTTCGTAAGTAAAACAAATACCTGTCGAAGATGCTTGTCCACAACTCATACCTGACTGAACGAACATATCCCTGAAATGATCGCTTTCGGAATGATCAACTTTATAAGGTAATGATTTGTTTTTGTATGATTCGGGCATTACCAAATCGGGGAAACTCATCAATAATTGCTGATCTTTATGACTTAAAGGTTGTGGCGCTGTAGTCTTGGTTACTACTTGTGCTCCAGCAACAATTACAAACACTAAAAACGAAAAAAACAATGTAACTTTCCTCATATCGCAAGTTTTTAGAAACTTTTTTGGGAAAGTTACAAAATAAAATATTACAACGAATAAAAAAATCAGTTTTTTTTTAAGTTTAGCTGATTATTTTAGTGCGATTTATAAACCAAAGTTCATCGTTGCTAATAATTTAGGTTAGAATTATGTAATTAGAATACCAGTGAAAAACTCAAATGATGTTAAATAGTCTTGGGAGTGAAAAACTTTAGAAGTTTTCCTGTTTCAGGCTCAACATCTTCCCATTTATACAAATCTAAACCGATATGAACAACACCACATGTTGGTACATTATCGATATATTCACCAGTTAATAGATTTGCAAAACCCGTGGTTCCAGGATTGTGACTGACTAAAAATATATGTTTAATCTTTACACTTTGTTCTATCAGAACTTCTATATACTCCGTTATACTGCAGAGATACAACTCGTTGATGTAATGAATTTTATCTACTGGATATCCTACTTTTTCAGCAATAATTTCTGCCGTTGAAGCAGCTCTAGCTGCGGGACTCGAAATTATTAAATCTGGTTTAGGTAAGGTCTTTGCTAAGTACTCTCCCATTATCGGAGCATCAATTTCTCCTTTTTCACTTAATGGTCTGTCGAAATCTGAAATGTCATCTGTCTCTTCTGCCGATTTGGCGTGACGAATCAAAGTTAAAAGTTTCATTTGTGATTCTTAATGATTTTAATTAGTTTATTATTGTAGGTTTATTATTTGTGAATGCAATTTTAAAAAATATTTCGATACAAACTGAAATTTTCTGTAAAATATTTATTTTATCCAAATAATTGAGGTCAGTTTAGCTAACAGTAGAGCCATTAGCACACATTCCTTCGGGACTAACAAATTTCAAACTGCCATCTTTATCGGCAGCCATCAAAACCATACCATTTGATTCAATACCGCGAAGCATTCTTGGAGCCAGATTTACCAATACACAAATTTGTTTGCCGACAATATCTTCAGGTTTAAAGTACTGAGCTATTCCCGAAACTATTACTCGTTTATCAATGCCTGTATCAACCAAAAGTTTAAGCAGTTTGTCGGCTTTAGGAACTTTTTCGGCTTCGATAATTGTTGCTATTCTTATATCTTGTTTGGTAAAATCATCATAAGTAATTGTATCCTTCTGCGCTAATACGCTTATCTTTTCAAGTTCATTCATTTCTTTTGATTTTAATAGTTTTTGCACCTGCAATTCAATTTTATCATCTTCTATTCTTTCAAAAAGTAATTCGGGTTCATTTAATTTATGTCCTACAGGTAAAATGTCAAAGCTGGCAGTTTTTTCCCAATCAGGTTTTGCAATATTTAACATTTTGTAAAGTTTGACAGAAGTAAAAGGTAAAAACGGTTCGGCCAAACTAGCTGATAATGCGCAGAGTTGCAACGAATAGTATAAAATGGTTTTTACTCTGTCTTCATCTGTTTTGATAAGTTTCCACGGTTCAGTATCGGCTAGATATTTATTTCCTATGCGCGAGATGTTCATGGCATCTTTAAGTGCTTCACGAAACTTATAGTTCTCGATATTTTTTTCGATATTCTGTTTAATCTTTACAATCTCACTTCGTATTTCTGTTTCGTATTCAGTGTCTTGTCCAGGTTGTGGAATTATTCCGTTAAAATACTTTTGAGTAAGTACCATTGCGCGATTGACGAAGTTGCCCATTATCGCCACTAGTTCGCTGTTGTTGCGTGTCTGGAAATCTTTCCAAGTAAAATCGTTATCCTTTGTTTCTGGAGCGTTGGAGCACAAAACGTATCTTAAGACATCCTGTTTTTCGGGAAACTCCTCGAGGTATTCGTGTAGCCAAACAGCCCAATTTCTCGAAGTACTTATTTTATCCCC
>CAZOHR010000327.1:0-4434 GCA_964579045.1 uncultured Bacteroidales bacterium
CCTCCTGCTCTATTAATAATATCTACTCCTTGCCTCAAATATAAATGATAAGTGTACCCATGAATTATCTTAGCATCAATCTCATTTTTAATCTCGGGAATATGAACACCCTTCACAGTTCCTGCCGTACCTACAGGCATAAAAACTGGGGTTTCAATAACTCCATGGTCTGTGGTAATCTGTCCACATCTTGCTTTGGAGTCGGTATCTTTATGACTTATTGTAAATTCCATAATTTCGCGGCAAAGATAAAGAATATTTATGAATTGCAAGATTGTAAAAAATCACAAGTCTGTATTTCCTTCAAATCTCAAATGCTTTGTTTTGGTTAAATAAAGAGAAAAGGCAGTCGAATAAATTCAGACTGCCTTTGAGAGGGAGTTAGAGGAAGGTATAGAGAGGCTTAATAAACTACATTTACTGTCCCAGTGCGAGGTTCTGTTCCATTAAATAAATCAATGATATAGATATACGTACCAGTAGGCACAAACTTGCCATTAAAGGTTCCATCCCAAGGATCGTCAAGACCTTTAGCTTCGAACAGTGATTGTCCCCAACGATTATATACATTTATATAAGCTCTAGGGAACATGTGGATATTTTCAATTATCCAAGTATCATTAATTCCATCTGAATTAGGTGTAAATGCATTAGGGATTACAATACAATCGACATCAGTATCTTCAAGACTTACAGCAGTAAGTTCGTACTCACATTCATTGAAGTCGGTGATGGTTACAATATAAGTACCCTGAATCAAACCAGAGATATGCTCAACAGGCGAAACTCCACCATCCCAGGTAAACATATAAGGATTTGTTCCACCAAAAACGGTAACATCAATGTATCCGTCATTATTGCCAATACATGATGGATCTGCAAATAAGTATTGCGCTGATATTGGTGCAGGTTCTGTTACAATGAAAATAGTGTCAAAAGTACAATCGTTACCATCTTCTAAGTGAACAGCATAAGAACCTGCAAAAATATTCATCAAATTTGAGGCGGTTGAGGTATAAACATCATATTGCCAATTCCACGTATAAGGAGGAACCCCACCACTTGCCTGAGTGCTGATATATGCGTCACCTTGTCCAAAACATTTAACGTCAGAAAGAATATATTCCAAATCGAGTCTGTTTGCAGGTTGGTTAATTGTAACCGAACCATCAATAGTACAACTATTCATATCTGTAACATGGATGTCGTAAACACCTGCTGTTAATCCAATGATTGTATCATTCTGACTGAGGTTTGACCAATTGAGAAGATAAGGAGCAAACCCTCCTGAAGTAAATACAATAGCACTACCATCATTTCCGCCATAACATTTAACATCAACTGTTTCGAATGACACATTTATCTGTCCAGGCTGTGTAAGTGTATATCCTGCATTTCCAGTACATCCCCATGAGTCTGTTGCAGTAACAAAATAATATCCTGCACCTACATTGCTAACAGTTTGTGTTATTTCACTATTTGACCATAGAATCTCTAATGGTGTTACGCCATCAGGAGTATTAACAGTTAACACTGCATCACTTAAACCAAAACATGAAACATCATTAATCTCAGAAATAACAAGACTTATATTACCTTGAACATTTACAAATGTCGAACCTGCAACTGAACAACCTAAAATATCAGTTACAACAACATCATAAAAGTCACTTACAAGATTATTAATCTGGATAGTTTGCCCACCATTCGACCAATCATATTGATTTCCACCATTTCCACCGTTGGTAACGGCAATTGCAACGCCGAGGCTTGCTCCACAAATAACAGGAGTTGAAGAACAACTAACCGTTAACAGTGGTGGTTGATTAATATTGACAGTTTCTGTGAGAATACAATTATTATTATCTGTAACAACTACTGTATAAATTCCTGCCTGTAGATCATCAATAAAAGGAACTTCGCTATGCATTGGGTCGTTCCACTCATATAAATAACCACCTGGGCCAGGATTTCCACCTACAACATTAATTATTGCAGAACCATTAGCTTCACCATAACACCTTACATCAACTGCAGTAATAGAAGCTGACAAAGCTGTTGGCTGGGTAATTGTGACAGAACGAGAGGCTGTACATGAATTTAAATCAGTCACTAAAACTGTCCAAGTACCAGCAGGTAAAGATGTTGCAAATCTACCTACAGTCATAGCAGGGTCATCCCAAATATAAGTATATGTTGGAGTACCCCCAGCACAAGTTGCTGTTACATTACCATCACTTATGCCATTGCAAGAAACATGGTTATTTATTACAGTGCTAAGGTCTAACTGATCGGGTTCTGCTATTGTGACAGAAGTATTAAAATCACAGCCATTTGCGTCTGTAACTACAACATTATGCGTTCCTGCAGGCAAATTGATTGCCGTCTGGGTGGTTTGATTTCCAGCTGAGCTACCCCATTGATAAGTAAAAGTTGGTGTCCCACCATTTGGATTAACAATTGCTGATCCATCAGAATTAGCGTAACAACTGATATCTTGACCATTATAATCAGAAGTTACTTGTGTTGTTGCAGATAATGCTGAAGGTTGTGTTAAAACAATACTACTTTGATATTGACAACCATTAAAATCAACTATCTCAACATTGCAAGTTCCCGTTCCCAGTCCAGATATTGTATAATTCATAGCACTAAATACCGCATTGCCAGAACCCCAATCAATACTAAAATCTGGTGTTCCAGAAATTAGGCTTACAGCAACTTCACCATCAAAACTACCAAAACACTGTGGGTTCTGAACTAGTGCAAGATTAAATTCAGGTAAACTGTTAACAGTGATGTCGAAATCGCATGAAATCGCATAATTATTAGCATTTTCCCAAGTATATGTTATTGTATGCACACCTGCACCAATTGCTGGATTAAAATAATACTGACCTCCACTAAAGCTAACACCAGCACCGCTGAACACTCCACCTGTAGGGTCTTCACCAGTTCCTGACAATAACTGTTGACCAGCGTCAATACAAACAGCAAATGGATTTGGACAAACTGCTACTGGAAGAATTACTTCAACTTGAGTATTACAATTGTGAATATTTCCACAATTGTCAGTAACAGTCCAAGAAATATTGGAAATACCAACATTAAAGAGTCCACTGGCATTAGCTCCAATTCCACTTCTTACTGTTGCACCAGAGATTGACCAACTTATATTAAAGCCTCCACTACAATTATCAACAGTTACTATTTGTGGTATTGAATAAGCATCCCCTGGTATCGCATCAAACGTTTGGTCAGATGGACAAGTAACAGTTATAATCGGATCACTGATTGTGTAAACATAAGACCAATTTGAAACAATTCCTCCACAATCAGTATAAGTGTAATTATATGTTCTAGTACCAGCGCAAATTAAAGGATTTGGACTATTAATAGTACTCATAAGAACAGCAGGAAGAACATTTCCACATACATCTGTAATTACAGGAGTTACAGGAGCAATTGCATCAGCAACACATGCAACAATCGATGAACCGTTTGCAGGTACAACAGGTAAGATTGTCCTATTAATTGTGTAAGTATATGTCCAATTTACACTATTTCCACCACAATCAGTGTATCTATATGTATAAACTCTATTTCCTTCACATGCTATTGGGTTAGGATTATCAACCATTGAAACAAGAACTGCAGGAATATTATTACCACATAAATCGCTAACTATTGGAGTTAATGGAGCTATAGCAGAAGTTAAACACTCTACAGTTGATGACCCGTTTGCATGAACCACAGGCAAGCTTGATAAATCAATTGTATAAGTGTACGACCAATTTGTAAAATTACCTCCACAATCTGTGTATCTGTAATTGTATGTTCGTGTCCCTTCGCATGTAAATGGACTTGGATTATCTACAGTACTCAATAATATAGGAATAATAGAATTTCCACAGAAATCAGTAACGACAGGAGTAACTGGTGCTACCGCAAGCGAAATACATTGAACTGTAGAACTGCCAGCTGCTGGAACTACTGGTGCTGTAGTGACATCAACAGTGTATGTGTAAGTCCAATTTGTTACATTGCCTGCACAGTCTGTGTAAGCATAAGTGTAAACTCTAGTTCCTTCACAAGTTAGTGGATTTGGATTGTCAACTGTACTTACGAGAACGGCTGGCACATTGTTTCCACAAGCATCAACTACTACTGGAGTTACTGGAGCAATAGCTGCACCAATACATTGAACAATTGATGAACCATTTGCTGGAACTACTGGAGAACTGCTTACATCAACAGTATAGGTATATGTCCAAGTGCTAACATTTGCCGCACAATCTGTGTAATTATAGGTATAAGTTCTTGTACCTTCACAAGAAAGTGGATTTGGATTGTCAACTGTACTAACTAATACTGCTGGCACATTGTTACCACAAGCATCAACTACAAATGGTGTTGCTGGAGCAACTGCGTTAG
>CAZOHR010000328.1:0-4394 GCA_964579045.1 uncultured Bacteroidales bacterium
AGGAAATTAACAAAAACGAAAAGGATTTTGCTGTCGAAATAACTAAAAATCCACGTTATGTTATTCCAGAAGCATGTACAGGTTGCCAGGAGTGTGAGGTAGTTTGTCCCGAAGTAAGACCAGACGAGTATAATACCAACCTTGCGGGACGAAAAGTTGCATATATTCCATTCAATCTTGCTAATCCAAGAATTGCTACAATAGACAGAATGGATATTTCAGCACCTTGTATTAACGAATGTCCAGGTGGTGTAAAACCTTATGGTTATATCACTCTTGCAAGAAACGGGCAGTATGAAGATGCAATGAAACTTCACCTCGAAGATATTCCATTACCAGGCAGTTTGGGTAGAGCTTGTTATGCCCCTTGCGAAAAGGAATGTACAAGAGGATCTTTCGATTCTGCTGTTGATATCCGCCGTATAAAGAGATTTTTTGCTGAATATTATTATGATAAATATCCAAATCCTGAACAAACTGAATTGCCAGAGAATTCAGGAAAAAAAATTGCTGTAATTGGTTCTGGTCCTGCTGGTCTTACTGCTGCATATCATCTTGCTCTAAGAGGACATTCGGTAAAAATATTTGAAGCTGCATCTGTTGCGGGTGGAATGTTAAGCCTTACATTGCCAGAATATAGGTTGCCAAAAGCTGTAGTTGCAAGAGATGTGAAGAATATTACAGCACTTGGTGTCGAAATTCAACTAAATACCAAAATTACCGATATAGCAAAACTTAAAGATGAGGGCTTTGATAGCATTTTTATCTCTGTTGGAACTCATGATACTGCAAAACTCGGTATTAAAGGGTCGAAATTGAACGGAGTTATTACGTGTCTCGATTTTTTACGTGAGGCAAATATCGGAAATAGCCTTGATCTAAAGGGTAAAAAAGTGATGGTTGTTGGTGGTGGCAATACTGCCATGGATGCATCAAGAACGGCTTTAAGAATGGGTGCCGAATATGTAAAAGTTATATATCGTCGTAGCAGGGAAGAAATGCCTTGTTTTAAACCTGAAATTGATGAGGCTGTAGAAGAAGGAGTAAATATAGAAGTGCTGAGAAATCCAATTCAATTATTTGATGAAAACGGAGTCTTAAATAAAGTTCAACTTATAAAAATGGAACTCGGCGAACCAGATCAGAGTGGTCGTCGAAGACCAATACCTGTAGCTGGTTCTGAATATATCGAAGACGTTGATTTGGTTATCGAAGCTATTGGACTACAGGCCGACACTTCAGCATTCGGAAAAGTAATTGATCTGAGTAAATGGGGTACTATAAAAGTTAACGAAAAAACTTTGCAGACTTCTGTAGATTATATTTTTGCTGGTGGCGATTCTGTTACTGGAGCATCTACAATTATCGAAGCAGCAGGACAAGGGAAAAAAGCAGCATTTTATATTGATAAATATCTAAAAGGACTGGTTCTTGAAGATTTTGAATCAGGGGATAAACTACCAGCTATTGATAAAAATGAAGTATTGAATCGAGGAAATATTAAACTAATTCCTAAAGCATTACATAAGCTTCGTCCTGTAAAAGAAAGAATACTTGACTTTAAAGATGTTGAGGCAACACTCACAGAAGAAGAACTTAAATCTGCAACGAATCGTTGTCTTGATTGTAGTAATTGTCGCGAGTGCCATCAATGTGTTGCCGCTTGTCCAGCTGAGGCAATCGACTTCTCACAGAAAAAAGAAACTCATAATATCTCAGCAAAATCTGTCATTCTTACAACTGGTTATAAATTATTTCCACCTTCTGGAAAGCCAGAATATGGTTACGATATTTATCCAAATGTAATTGACTCAATGCAGATGGACAGACTGATTGCACCAACACGTCCGTATAACTCTGTGCTTCGCCCTGGCGATGGTAAAATTCCAGACAACATTGCCTATGTACTTTGCACAGGATCGAGAGATTCTGCAATTGAAAACAAAGCATGTGGAACCGAATGTTCAAATAATCCGATTTGTTCGCAGATTTGCTGTATGTACTCAATCAAGCAGGCTCAACTTCTAATGGGCGCTCTACCAATGGCTGATATTACTATTTACTACATGGACATCAGAGCATTTGGTAAAGGATACGAAGAATTTTTCCAGCAGTCTAAATCAATGGGAGTAAATTTTGTAAAAGGAAAAGTTGCAAAAATTACTGGTAAAGATGATAACAGTGGTGATTTGATTTTACGTTACGAAGATGTTGCAAAGGGCGTTGTAAAAGAAGCAAAACACGATTTGGTTGTATTATCTGTTGGAGTTATTCCAAATAAAGATGTACCACAAATGTTCGGTAATTATAAGCCAGAACTAGACCAGTTCAACTTTGTGAAACAGATAGATGAGCAAACAAGCCCATCACTGACTTCTGTCGAAGGCGTTTTTGTAGCTGGAGCAGCTTCAGGACCAAAAGATATCCCTGATTCGATTCTGTCGGCAGGCTGTGCAGCAACTGAAGTAGCGGGATATTTAAGTAGAAAAGAATAGCCACAAAAGCACAAAAGCACAAAAAACCACAAATTTAATTTTCGTGGGCTTTAGTGTTTTAGTGCCTTCGTGGCAAAAAAAATATGCCTTAGTGGCGAAAAAAAAGAACCTTAGTGGTAAAAAAAGTAGCAATATGAAAGAAAGAATAGGAGTTTATATTTGTCATTGCGGAGGAAATATCTCTGATTATGTTGATGTTGAACAAATCGGAAATATGCTTCGTGAAGAAAAAGGAGTTGTAATTTCTAAGGACGTAATGTTTACATGTGCCGACTCTAATCAAGTAGACATGGTAAACGATATCAAAGAGCATAAACTTGATGCAATTGTTGTTGCTTCATGCTCCCCAAAACTGCATCTTCACACTTTCCGAAATGTAGCCGAAAGAGCAGGCCTTAATCCATCAAACTATGTTCAGGTTAATATCCGCGAGCAATGTTCGTGGCCACATTCCGACCATCCTGCCGAAGCAAGTATAAAAGCACTTGGCCTTATAAGAGCAGGTATAAATCGAGTTTCTCATTCAGAATCGCTGGAGAAAATCGAAATTAATGTAAAAAAGTCCGTACTCGTTGTTGGTGCAGGAGTCTCTGGTATGAAAGCTGCCATTGACCTCGCAAAACTTGGTAACGAGGTTTATCTTGTCGAAAAAGATTATTTTGTTGGTGGACACACAGCACAAAACGAAAGTCTTTTTATGTCGGGACAAAAAGGTAAAGACATTGTTGATAAACTATATCGCGAAATAAAATCATACAATAATATCAGCTTATTTACTGGTTGTACAGTCGAAAAAGTTACCGGAAGTGTAGGGAATTTTAGTATTGACATTAAAATAAAGCCACGCTATATCAGAACAAATATTGAAAAATCTGCTGTTTTGGAAGCTATGTCAAATTGTAACGTTTATGTAAACGATGATTTTAATCTCGGCTTGGAAAAACGAAAAGCTATTTATAAGAATTATCCCGAAGCCTTGCCTGACGTTCCAGTTGTTGATGCTGAAGCACTTAAAGAAGACATCGAATTTACATCAAAGTATTTCAATTTATTTGATTTCAACCAAAAAGACGAAACCATCAATCTGGCTGCTGGCTCGATACTCGTTTCGACAGGTTTTGAATCTTATCAGCCAAAAGATGGAGAATATGGGTATAAAAATATTTCTAATGTTATTACTTTACCAGAATTTAACCGTCTTTTGGAGCTTAATCCCGAAAAACTCACATATAACGGTAAGAAAATAAAAAACATCGCCTATGTTTATTGTGTTGGGAATCGTCAGCATAAAGGCGAAAATAAATATTGTTCGCGTCAGTGTTGCAGCTCTGCAATTTATTCTTCAATCAGATCGCACGAAAAATATGGTGAAATAAATTCGTTTCATCTTTATCGCGATATCAGAACCTATGGAAAGCAAGAAATGCTTTACGAAGCATCATCCAAACAGGGTGATATTTATATCCGTTATGATGAAAAGGAACCTCCAATGGTGGAATTGCAGGGAAATGCCACAGTTGTAAAAGTTAAAGATTATCTAACATCAAAAGCCGAACTTGAAATTACTGCCGATTTGGTTGTACTTGTAACTGGTATGGTCGCAAGAGAGGACAGCAAGTCTGTTTCCGAAAAATTCAAAATTCCAATTGGTAGTGATAAATTCTTCAACGAAATTCATCCAAAACTAAAGCCAGTAGAAACTGTAATCAAAGGTGTTTACATTGGTGGTTCTTGCCAAGGTCCAAAGAACTTGAGTGAATCTGTCCAGTCAACACTTGCAGCATCGGCCAAAATTAATGCACTGTTGAGTTCTGGAACAATTATGCTCGATCCTGTTATCGCGAGAGTAAATTCTGATGCTTGCGTATGGTGCGGAAAATGTACTTCGGTGTGTGAATA
>CAZOHR010000329.1:0-2343 GCA_964579045.1 uncultured Bacteroidales bacterium
AGCAATCAGAAGAAATATGTGTGTTTAGGAAATAGTATCTAAATATTTACACAGTCTGCTGTTAAATATTTGCAGGGACAACACTATATCAATAATATTGCTAAATTTGCCGCTTGCTTACAGAAATTGTATTCTTATTCATATTTTATTTAACTACTGATGAAGATAGCTTTTAGGGGAATTGTTTTAGCAATTTTAGTATGCTTTCAAATTCAATCATTTGGACAACTTATGCTTGAAGACATTAACTTGGAAGAGATTGCTCAAAGAAAAGTCAGAAAATATATTCAATCCGAGATTGCAGAAAACAAGCATCAGTTTGTTGACATCAAACCTTCATGGACTAGAGGTAATGATTTGTCATCTTTTAGAAAAAACGAAATGAATTTCTTTTTGAAAGGTAACTTTAAGGATATCTGGAAAGGCTATATTTCTGAGAACCCGTCAAATTCATGGAATGGCAGGAAAGTCTCGTTTGGTGTACTTTTACAGAAATTTCCGAACAACATCTTCTATAATCACGATCCAATTTTGGGTGTTTATACTGGACAAGTTTACTTCTTAAATCTAAAACTTTTAAAGGGTATTTGTAACATCCCTGTTGCATTTGAGATTATCACCGTCGACACCACTGAATTGGTAATTGAGTTTAGCTATATAGAAGGTAACAAATCGAATGGATTTCAACAGATAAAGTTTGTTGACAACGGCAATGGCAGTACTGAGATTATGC
This sequence comes from uncultured Bacteroidales bacterium, assembly GCA_964579045.1. Taxonomy (GTDB): domain Bacteria; phylum Bacteroidota; class Bacteroidia; order Bacteroidales; family ML635J-15; genus Bact-19. Next base: position 734 of record CAZOHR010000329.1, read on the forward strand.
ACACAAGCTATTTCAAGAGTGATTCCGATTTTAGAGACAAATGGATTTATCCATATTTCCATAAGAAGATTGTCAATGACTTTCATAGAAATATGCGAAAGCTGTTACAATTAACGAAGGTTAAGGCAAAGAAAGAAAAGGAGGAATAATCTTCCCCCTTTATTTATTATCGTAATCGAAATTAATTTCCGCAATTAGTGCAGAATCAACCTCTCTCCTATTTCTTCTTTTTAGCAACAATCAAGCTATGATGAGTTGCATGATAATCGAATTTAAAGCCTAATTTTTCGGGATTTTCTTTTGCATATGCATCAATCATATCTTTTTGTGCAAATCCTCCAAAAAGTTTAATTGGGCCAATATATTGCCCATGCAAATTAACATCCCAATCAGAATTAAAATGTTTGTACGGCATTCCCGAAGGGCCAGTCACAACTTGAGAGCTATGCGAAAGAATCAAATTTCTAACAAAGCTAAAGTCAGGCCAGTGCAACAAATAAGACGCTGCTTTAAGGAAAGTGGTCTGACCAGTAAAATAATTATCCATCATCAATGTAAATACCTTTTGATTTACCACAGTATCGCTAACATCCATTGAGAAATAATACAATTTTCTCATGATCGTATCATCAGGACTTTTATAAATCACTTCATAAGATTCGTTGAAATCTTTTTGCAAAGTGTGAGAATACACTTCATCTTTTGATGTGTATTCAAAAAATCCCTCGTTGTTAAGAAAAACAGGATTGATATTAACGATATCATAGTTATGACGCGAAATAAACATCATGATAATTGGCAAAGTACCTTCGAGATAACCAGCTAAATCTCTCTTCATGCTATTAGTTTGGAAAAAGCTATTATTCAGATTACAAACCACAGACTGATTTACCATCCTAAGAATATCGGCAGCATTTGTAATTGATAAAGAATCAGAAAATGGAATTTTACCACCTTTCTCTAGACCAATTAATAAAGTGAATCTGCAATCCGGGAAAAATGCATCCAAATAATTAAAATCTGGACCCCCAAAAGGATAAAATACAGTATCGGCAAGGTTTACATTTACTTTACTCCAAGCAGTAATGTTAGCTAGATTTTTCGAATGCGATGACCACACCTTTTCAAAACTTGACTGATGATTTTTGAAAGCAGTACTATTTACAAGTTCGGGTAAGAAATTGGCATCATTAACAGTTTTCCCAGCCAGAATGCAAGCTACAGAATTATAATCACTATATTTAAATGTATCTGCAGGGTTAACTTTGACGGTATCATTAACAGTGTCTACAGATTTAGTAGAGCCACCACCACAGGCAGAAATAACAGTAACCATCAAAACTGCGGTTAAAAGACAAATCGTATTCTTCATAAATTCTTTTTCTTTGAGATTGAGTTAACAATAAAATATATTATAAAAGGAAATGCTAAACCTCCATATTTGCAGATGGTTCACTAGTCTTATGCTGTTTATCTTTAGATCTAAAGATAAAATAAAAGACTGTTCCAACTATCAAGGTTATCAATATGGCATACATAATCTCAGGTTTCATTTTCAGAAAATAGAAAATCATCCAGCCAGTAATAATCAAATAAATTGCAGGTGTTAC
>CAZOHR010000329.1:2443-4393 GCA_964579045.1 uncultured Bacteroidales bacterium
ACCACTGCTGCACCACCTTGACCAAATATTCGTTGAGCTGCAACATTGCCAATATCTTTTTGAAACATAAGTTCACTAATTGGAGCCACATATAAAAACATCATGTTCAAAGCAATATATAGTACTGCGACTAAAACAGTTCCTATCAACAATGATTTTGGCAAATTCTTCGCAGGGTTTTTCATATCAGCAACAATATAAGCAGCAGCATTCCAACCAGAATAAGCTAGCATTACCCATACCAATGAACCCGCAAACCCCATGGAGAAAATATCACTAATACTATCTTTTATTGGTGCAAAACTAATTTGAGCGCCATCACTAAGAACAAATCCAAGAATTATAAGAGCAACTATTAGGATTATCTTAAATGCAGTAAATATTTTCTGAAAACTTGAAACAGTTTTAAGATTCTGAAGATGTATCATTGAAACCACTAAAACAACAAAAATAGCAATACCCTTCTCAAGCCACGGAGAAGGATTGTCAGTACCAAAAATACCTATAGTGTAATCCCCAAGAGCTAATGATGCTGCAGCTATTGGAGCTGCAAAACCAATCAAAATGGATACCCATCCAGCCAAAAAGCCTAATAATGGATGATAAATCCTTGACAAGAAATTGTATTCTCCACCATTGTGCGGTAAACTAGCGCCAAGTTCGCCATAAGCAAAGCTACCAAACAATGCTAATATACCACCTATTGACCAAAGCATTAAAATTGTGAAGCCTTGTTTTAATTCAATAACTTGAAAACCTAAACTAGTAAAAACACCAGTACCCACCATATTTGCAACTACAATGGCAATTGCAGTCATCAATCCAATTTTCTGAAGATTCTTCTTTTCTTTCACGATATTTTTTTTAATTTAGCCGCAATTATACTAATAAAACTTTAATAATTAAAAAAATGAGTAAAGATATATTGTATGCAATTGTCATTTTTTCTGTTGTTTTACTTTCCTGTGCTGGAAAAAGTCAGAATAATTCTAAAGATGGAATCACTCAAAAACAAGAGGAGAATAAGGATTTGATTATCCCACGCGGCAACGACACGATAATTTCGTCGAAGTATGATTGTTGTTTTGTAGTTACTACCCAAATTAAGTACCCTGATGAGCAAACTGAAATAAAAGGAACAATTCTAATGCTACACGGATGGAACTTGGCTGCTGACGAATGGTGTGCAAAAACGACTTTCTGCGAAAAAGCTCTTGCTCAAGGTTACATATTAATAATCCCCGATTATAACAAAAGCAATTACACTTTAAAGATTTACCCACAGACAAGGTCAGATTATCAAAAATATCCAACAATAACATGGATTATGGAGACTCAGATTCCAGATCTTCAGAAACAGTTTGGTCTTCTTAAGCCTGGGCAAAACAATTTGGTAGCGGGCATTTCGACAGGAGCAAGAGGTGCGACTTTACTTGCATATTATATGCCTTCAATTTTTCGTGGAGCGGCAAGTCTTTCTGGCGACTTCGATATTACAGCCATGCAAGATGAATTCCTTTATTATGCATTTTTAGGTTATTACACCGATTTTCCTGATAGGTGGAAACAAGAATGCTTTGCATACGATTGTGGCAATTACAAAGTACCGACTTATATCGGTCATGGAAAAGCAGATAAAGTTTCACCAGTAAGACAAAGCACTGCAATGTTCGATTCAATAAAACAACACAATCCCGACTTAAAACTAATCGGCAACTTCCCCGATTACGCAGGTCATAACTATGATTACTGGGAAAGTGAGACAGATGCTGTACTCAATTTCTTTAATTGCTGTAATGATAAGTAGCTAAATAAATCAAATTTCTGGGTAATTTGCAAAACCTTTGTTGCGTGGAAATAATTTTACACAGAAATAAGTGTTAAATTTTTCATGGTTTTTCATTTTTGTCATTGCCACAAAAACGAAACAAAAAAGGCTAGGAAAAACAA
>CAZOHR010000330.1:0-4377 GCA_964579045.1 uncultured Bacteroidales bacterium
TTTCAGTGAAAGAGTAAACTGGATTAACGATTAAAAATAAAGTGTAAATGCTATCGCAACCATTTACCGACAAATAATTTGCTGTGTAAGTATTCGCTTCAGTATAATCTGTTCCTTGCCATGTGTATGTTTCGCCTTCGCAGATGCTGTGAGATTGGGTAAAATAATATTGAGGGTTTACTGTAGCCGTTATAGGTGTTCGTGTTGCACTAACAGTGCATGTACTATCCTGGACATAATATGTAGTTGTTGTGCTTAGCGCTGGTGTGGAATAGACATTTCCACTGCCAAGGTAATCTCCACCAATTGCTTCGCTATACCACGACAATGTTCCGCTACCACTTGCAGAAAGAGAGGTGCTTTGCCCAATACAAATTGCTTGGTTGTCTTCTGCAGTAGTATTTATTGGCGCTGCAGGTGGAAAACAAATATTATAAACTGTAAAAAAAGAGACAAGCTTATTAGAAATTTGGGTAAAATCGCCCACAACGAACAATTTTTGTTTAGAAATTGACAACAGCTTTATTTCATCGTTTGGGTTTGGGTTCCAATTTGTAGCCAAACCCGAAGTTGAATTTATTGCTGCCAAATAGTTTCTTGTTTGCCCGCCAATCGTTGTCATGCTTCCTCCAACATAAACTGAATTCTCGTTTTTTGCAATTGAAAAAACCATATTATTTGCGTTTGGATTCCAAGTCGTTGCCAGACCTGTTGCAGCATCAACAACAGCAACTCTATTTCTTGATTGTCCGCCAATAGATGTAAATATTCCACCTAAGTAAATATTTGAGCCATCTAGAAAAAAACTGTTTACAAGGGAGTTTGCATTTGGATTCCAAGAACTAGCCAAACCAGTAGTGGTATTCAATTCAGCTATATAGCTTCTTGTTTGTCCTCCAATGCTAGTAAATGATCCCGCAGCATAAATACTTGCTCCGTTAATGAGAAGATTAGTTATTCCAAAATTTGCATTTGGATTCCAAGCAGTTGCAAGCCCAGTTGTTAAGTTTAAGGCCGCTATTCTATTTCTTGTCTGCCCACCAATAGTAGTAAAAACACCACCTGCATAGATAACCGAACCATCTGTTACGAGAGTATTAACAGAACTATTTGCATCTGGATTCCAGGCAGTTGCAAGCCCGGTTGCTGAATTTAAGGCAGCAATTCTGTTTCTTGTTTGTCCGCCAATACTTGTAAAACTACCTCCTACGTATAAAGTTGACCCGTTCAACTCTAGACATTTAACCTCTCCATTTGAATTTGGGTTCCAAGGCAATAATTGTCCAGTATTGGCATCTAATGCTGCAATTCTGTTTCTGGCTTGTCTTCCAATACTTGTAAATTCACCTCCTACAAAAATATTTGACCCATTTATCACAATCGTATTTATTGGTCCAGCAGCATTTGGATTCCATGCATTTGCGAGGCCTGTAGTTGAATTTAGCACTGCAATACCGCTCCGACTTTGTCCTCCAATAGTACTAAAAAGGCCTCCTACATAAACATCGTTTCCATTTACTGCAATAACTCGAACCATACCATTTGCATTAGGGTTCCATGCATTAACAATCCCTGTTGTGGCATTTATCGAGGCTATTTGGTTTCTTGCCTGTGCGCCAATACTTGTAAAACTGCCACCAATATAAATTGTTGAACCAACTATTTCTATGTGCCTAATATCCCCGATTGCATTTGGATTCCAAGCAGTTGCAAGACCAGTTGTAGCATCTAAAGCGGCCAGATTACTAATTGCTTGTCCACCGATGTTGCTAAAACTTCCTCCTGCATATATTTTTGTTCCATAAACGCCAAGACTATATACATAATTATTTGCATTTGGATTCCATGAAGTAATAAGACCTGTTGTTGCATCTACTGCGGCAATGCAATTTCTGCTTTGCCCACCTAAATATAAAAACAGACCCCCAATGTAAATTTTTGAGCCACTAACTGTAATTGTTCTAACGCTCTGATTTGCGCATGGGTCCCATGTTGTAGCAAGACCGGTTGTTAAGTTTATTGCAGCCACTCTATGCCTTTCCTGACCTCCGATAGAACGAAAATCCCCACCAACATAAATAAGTGACCCACTAACCTTTATAGTACTCACAGTACCGTTGGGACTTGGATTCCAAGTTGTTGCTAGCCCTGTTGATGCATCAATAGCAGCAAGATAATTTCTTGCTTGACCACCGACATTTGAAAATAGTCCACCAAGATAAACTGTTGTTCCGCTTATTGCGATTGAATTAATACCATTATCTGAATCTGGATTCCATGTCGTTGCAAGTCCGGTAGTTGAACTTAGTGCAGCAATTCTATTTCTTGATTGCCCCCCAATACTGGTAAATGTTCCACCAACATAAATAGTTGTTCCACTCACTACAATCGAAGAAACACCACCATTAGGAGCGGGATTCCACGTCGTTGCAAGTCCTGTTGCTGCGTCCAAAGCTGCGATTCGGCTGCGTGCTTGCCCACCAATGTTAGTGAAATTTCCGGCAACTAAAATATTGGATCCATTCAAACATAATTCACCAACAGTTTGATTTGCATTTGGATTCCATGTTGTTGGAAGTCCTGTTGATATATTAAATGCTGCAATATTATTTCTTGTTTGTCCGCCAATGCTTGTAAAACTACCCCCAACATATAAAATATTACCGTTTAAGAGCAAGCTATAAATACCATTATTTGACCCGTTTCCTGGGAATAAAGCTGTGACCACTCCAGCACTGCTTATCTGAGCAATGCCATCTCTAATACTATCCCCTACTTGCGAAAAGCTGCCTCCAATAAACCATCCACCATTTCCATCAGGGATAGAAATCATAACGGGACCATTGGGTTCAACAAAATTCATATCCACCGAACCATCTGTATTATTTGCCTGCCCACCATATTTTTTGAAGTGTCCATAACTAGAAAAGCTTCCTCCAAAATATAGAGTGTTATTATCATATTGCATATCAAACGGATATCCGTCAAATCCTCCATTATAAAACAATGGAGTTAATTGCCCGCTACTGTTAAACTGCGCAACACCGTTGCGTACACTATCTCCAACCATTCTAAAGATTCCTGCTGCAAAAAGATTTGTGCCATTCCAATATAAAGAATAGACATCAGAATTGCAGCCAATATTATAAAACTTGGAAGTTACATTACCTGATGCATCAATATGTGCAATCCTTTGACGACTGCTATCTCCTACCATCGTAAAAGACCCTCCAATAAAATAGCCACCGATACCATCAGAAACAGATGTCAAAACATTTCCATTCGGGTTTGCAAAAGTGAAATCAGGAGTTCCTGTCGTAACATCTATTTGCGTAGCGTAAGGTTCATTTGGTCCAAAATTAGTGAAACTTCCACCCAAATAAACAATGTCATTTATTGTGTCATGTTCTATTGCACTAATTGATGAAGGTGCATCAGGTCTCCACCAATTATCCTCCAGTTGTAATTCCTGAGAAAAAGAGACTGTAGATAAAAACGATAATATACCAATCATTATCAAAAAGTTTTGTGCAAGTTTTTTCATTGTGCCAATAGCTTAAATTAAACGAATGCATTAATTATAAAACAATTTCTTAATCAAAATTAAATCTGCAGAAAAAATCCTTCTATTTTTTGGTTAAGGAGAGCTAAATACAAATATACTAAAATTATTAACATACATTATTGGAGCTTGTTTTTAATTTCTTCTTGTACTTTTATTTAAAAATTAGGCTTCAGTGTATATTTAACATTTACAAAAAAAGGCCTCCATTTCGGAAAGCCTTTTCAGAAAATATGAAAGTTTCAAATTTTACTTTACAACTATTTTAATATGTTCTGATATTTCTTCATTAAATAATTCTAGCACATAAGTTCCTGGCACTAATCCCGAAATTGAAATTTCCTGTGATGCATTCACAATTTCAGATTCAGACCACACAATTTGCCCAATCGAATTATAAATTTTAAGTGAGTATTTTTCAGCTTCAGGTAAAGTGATTTTAAACTCTCCGCTATTCGGATTTGGGTAAACCTGGATGTTATCTGATATTTCAGTTTCTATTCCTGAACAATCGTCAACAATCACTGTCTGTGATGTAAAGTTTTCACATTCGTTTATGTCAGAATATGTGTAAAATATTTCCCAAGATCCTGGGCCTACATCTGCAGGATAAAATTCTGTTCCATTAACTCCTTGTCCTGAGAAAACGCCACCTTCGGGACTGCCAGTTAATTGCACTACGGGAATGTTGTCGCAATATTGAGCATCTAGTCCTATGATGCTTACAATTGGTAAATCGTTAATGTTCATGTGTAAAATATAAATACTATCACAACCGTAAATTGATTGATAATCTTTTTGATATTGCAGATATC
>CAZOHR010000331.1:0-4358 GCA_964579045.1 uncultured Bacteroidales bacterium
ATTGGTTCTCCAAGATAGTTGTAGCCGATTGTATCACGAACAATTTCGCTTAATATTGGTAGTCCAGTAAATGCAAGATCTGCGATTTCATTCCATTGAGGACTGTATGAAAGTCTTGTATTTGTCCTTGGCAGTAATCGCAATGGTAATATTGTGTTTAATGCAGAGCTACCTACCGGAGAGATTGTTGCAATCTCAATGACTTCTGATTTTGTCGTAGTTTTGGTGTTGCTGTCATTTAAATCAGTCCGTTTGTCAATAGGTAGAATTGATGTGTTGTTAATATTTTGTGTGGATAATATTTCTTGTGTGATGGTGTTTGAGGTAGCATTAGTATTATCTGATTTTTGTACAGTATTAACAATTGTATTTGTCTTTTCACTATTTAGCTTTGTGTCTGTTATTACATCAAGTTCAGAAGGGTTTGTAGAAGTGATATTTTCTTTCTCAATTATAGTCTGTGAATTATTAAGATTAGCCTCTGATAAAAGAGAGTTGTAGCTTACAACATCCTCTACAAAAGGCATGTTGATAAAATTCGCAGAATCTATTTCTATGACTGAATTATTAATCGCGTTTTCGTCGAAATGTACAAAATTAAGATTTGGATTGTTATTTACTGTTATAACCGTTCCAATTACAGCGCTAGTTATTATTGCGAGATAGTAAATATTAAAACTGAAAGGAGTGAAATGGATAAACTTATTGAACCAAACCACAGCTGCAACTCTACGCCATACTTGTTCTGATGGAGAGACTTTAAATCCGTTAAAGGCATTGCGATACAGAGCTTCGAAGCGAGGGCCAGCCATCTGTTTATTGATGCCAGACCACACTTTTCCAGAGGGATTAATCGAATAGTCGTCTAATCCTGAACGGAACAAATCTTCTATATTTTGTTTATTGCTCATCGTGTGCAATCTTTCTTTCTGCTTTTAATTCATTTAATTTAACCTGTAGATATGCTCTAGCTCTGCTGTACTGTGATTTTGAAGTACCAACATTTATTTCGAGCATATCTGCAATTTCGCGATGTTTATACCCTTCAATCGCATAAAGGTTGAAGATTATTTTGAATCCTTGCGGTAATTCATTGATGCTATATAGTAATTCCTCGCGGGTAAACTCATTAGAATCAATTTCGTAATCTTCTATTGTTATCTCGGCAATACTGTCAAAGTCTTTATGAAAATCGTGTTTTTGCGAAACTCGATAGTGACTAATTGCTGTATTTACCAAAATTTTCTTCATCCAACCTTCAAAAGAACCTGTTTCACTATACTGGTCAATTCTGGTGAGGATTTTAACGAATGCCTCCTGCAGAATGTCTTCAGCGTCTTCCCTCGACTTACTATACCTAAATGCAATACCAAGAAACAAAGACGCGTATTTGTCGTAAAGACAACGTTGCGCTTTTTTCTCCATTTTCTTGCAGCCGGCGATTATTTCTTGTAAATCAAGCATCTTAATTCAACGTTCAGACTTTTGTATTATTCAAAAGGTTGCATTATTTCAGCAAATATATTGATTTATAGTCAAGTATGCTAAATGTTTTGGAGAAAAATGGGTTTTGATTCTATTAATAGCCTTGGAGATTGGCGAATATTAGTTTAAAGGTACATTTCAATTAATCCTTCGGGGGCGGAAATGTGGATTTCTTTTTTTTCATAATCTATCTTAACAATAAATTCATCCACAAATGGGATAATAATTGTTTTGTTATCGAGAGTTGTTTCAAAAACTGGGTTTCCAGGAATCATATTTAGGAGACTGAATGTTCCGATAAACCCGTGTTTTTTATCATAGACGGCAAATCCATCAAATTCACAAAGCTCATCATCATCTTCTTCTTCTTTTATTATTGCAGAAGATAAAACATAAATTTTACAATCTAGGAAAGACTTTGCCTTTTCCTCGCTGTCGATGTGTTTAAGTTTAACAACACGGTATGAGCCAGAATTTTTTACAAATTCAACAAAAAAAGGAACCGGTATTCCTTCAGTTAGAAGAAATACCGGCATTTTTTCGGTTATAGTATTATTTGAAAAATCTTGATGAATTTTAAGACTTAATTGCCCAGCCAATCCATGAGTTTTGGCAACGTTAGCAACTAAAGTTAATTCATCATTTTCAAAAAACATATTATTCCTGAGTGCTTTCTGCAACTTCGTCAGCTGCATCTTCTTCAGCAACTGCTTCAACTGCAGCTTCAGCCTTTACAGCATCTGAGTATTTTTTTGCAATAGCTTCAGCTCTCTGAGCATTAACTAATTTTTCTGCTTCGAATTTTGCTTTTTCTTCATTGCGTTTAACTTGATCTAAGCCGCTAATTTTAGCATTAATCTTAGATTGTTTAGCGTTTTCCCATGCAGCAAAGCGAATTTCGGCTTCAGCTTCATTAAAAGCACCTTTTCTAACGCCTTCAAGGAGGTGTTTTTTCATCAAAACGCCTTTGTAAGATAAAATTCTACTAACCGTATCGGTTGGTTGAGCTCCGTTCATAACCCATGTTAAGGCCTTGTCGAAGTCAAGTTCGATAGTTGCAGGATTTGTTTTTGGATTGTAAGATCCAACTCTTTCGATAAACTTACCATCACGTGGTGTGCGACTGTCAGCAGCAACGATGTAGTAAAAAGGATTGCTTTTACGTCCATGTCTTGCGAGTCTTAATTTAACTGCCATAATTTTTGTTTTTAATTATTAAACTTATTACCGGTTTCCCGAACCGGGCTGCAAAGATAATACTTTATTTTAATCTGGAAATTTATTTTTTAGAACTTATTCTATCTCGTAGATTCAAGTACTAGTTGCCTTACCAATAAGCACGGTTTAAAGTTTGCGAATAATTTGTTACAGGTGATTTTCTAATGCAATAATCAGAGTATAATAATCGTTTGTGTACCTAAAACAATATTTTTTTTAATTATTTAGATCTTTGGTGTAATTATCTGTAATCTGTAATCGGTAGTCGGTAAATTTTAGTAAACTTGAGATTCTGCCTTTTAAACAAAAGTGAAATCCCAATAAGCGGTAGCGACTGGACTTACTACCAACTACCACTACCAACTACGACTACGGACTACCAACTACAAAATTTAAATAATTCTAGTTTTGACATAATACCTAAATAATTACATTTTTTTTATGTTTTATGGAATTTTTAAGCAGAATGTATCAATTGCGCAAAATTTTTATGTTAAAGTTTTGAAGTGATTAAGAAAAATATTATTTTTACACCCTCTAAAATTTAAAGCTATGCAAGTTAAGAAAAGTGACAAAGTAAATCTCGAGAAAAAAAAGATGATTTTTATTGAAATAGGCTTAGTGCTATCATTAGCGTTCTGCTTGTTTGCATTTGAGTGGACATCTAAAGAGGTTTCCAGTTCAAATCTTGGTGATTTGGAAATGAATGACAATATTGAGGAAGAAATGGAAAACACTGTTCAGGAAACGCCTCCAGAACAAGTTGAGGCAAAGCAACCAGAACCAGAGACTGTAATTGAAGAGCTCACTATCGTTGAAGATGACGTGGTGGTTGACAATGTTGATCTTAACTCTGAAGCAGATGAGAATACAAGAACAAATACTAATATTACTCAGTCTTTTGATGTGGAGGTAGTAGAAGAGGAAGTGGAGCCTATAGCCTTCGCAGTGGTTGAAGACAAACCTGTTTTTCCGGGTGGAGATGCTGCCTTAATGAAGTTTATTGCTGACAATACAAAGTATCCAGAAATTGCTAAGGAAAACGGTATTCAAGGTAGAGTTTTTATTCAGTTTGTTATTGACAAAGTTGGTAATGTTACAAAGGTAACTGTTGCCAAAGGTGTTGATCCTTATCTTGATGAAGAGGCGATGCGTGTTGTGAAATCACTTCCTAGCTGGACTCCTGGTAAACAAAGAGGAAAGCCAGTTCCTGTTACATTTGTAGTTCCGATTAACTTTAAATTATATTAGAAAATAAAGACATATTTTAATGACCCTGCCAATTAGGTGGGGTCTTTTTATTAATATATAGTATATGTTACAAAAAGAAATGAGTCCTGAGAAAGCTGTTTTAGTTGGTGTGATAAATCAGGACCAAACCCGCGAACAGGTTGACGAATATCTAGTAGAACTACAATTCCTTGCCGAGACTGCTGGCGTGGAACCAGTAAAAAAGTTTACACAAAATGTTGTTGTACCCAATACAAAGACTTATGTTGGAAAAGGCAAACTCGAAGAAATACAAAGGTTTATTAAAGATAGAGAAATAGGTCTTGTAATCTTTGACGATGAATTATCTCCTACGCAATTGAGAAATTTAGAAACTTTTCTTGAAGCAAAAGTGCTTGACAGAACAAATTTAATTCTTGATATAT
>CAZOHR010000332.1:0-4347 GCA_964579045.1 uncultured Bacteroidales bacterium
GGATCAGAGTCAATCTATCCAGTTAACCTTCTTCAGATTTCGCTTTATTCCTCGTCTAAACTTGATTTGCGGATAACCTAGAATTAATGAAACAACAGCTTCATGACTATCAGGAATATTAAGCATTTGGCGTAGTGCGCTCGTTTTATTTAAAGCTGCTGGAACAAGACCTACAATTGTTGACCCAATACCCATTGATTGAGCTGCAAGAGTTGCATAAGTTACCATGATATAAGAATCTTCGATGTGCTCTTCAGAATCTACAGGGGCATGGAAAATCATTAGAGTATGTGCGCCTCTTGTAATTCCATCGTAATCGTAATTAGCATTTTCGTAAACTCCTTTTTCTATTCTAGGCAAAAGATGATTCTTTAGAGTTTTAATGGTTGCTGCTCCTTTCTTAAACTTTATCATTTTGCACATAAACGGATTATGCAGCCATTTTGCAAGCTTTTTATAAAAATCTTGCATTAGTGGCAGGGCTTCCATTATCTTGTCACGATTGTTAATTATGCTAATCTCTACGTGGTGATGTGAGTCTCCATGAGGAATAAATGAAAGCATATGTAATATTTTTTCAATTTCCTCCTTTTTTAACGGTAATGGTTTAAAGCGTCTAACTGAACGACGATTCTCAACAATTGATAAAAAGTCGTTTGAGTTGGACAATTCAAAAAAGTCTTTGTAATAATCAAATCCCTTAACATGGACTGATTTGGTTCTACAGACAGCCATGCATTGACCACATCCTATGCAAATTGAAACATTTTCATTATTAAAACAAACATTTCCAGAAGCATTTTTAGTGAGCACCAAAGCTGGGCATACCTGAACACAAGTGCCACAATTATTGCAGGATTCCGAAATATAAAATTCCTTTGTCATAATTATAATTCTTGTCTTATATTTTTTACTTCAATACGCAACTAATGAATAACTTAGATTATGTTATTGAAATCATCAGTTCAATATCAGATTCGTCAATAGTTCCGTTTAATTCGATTACATCCCCGTTGGAATAGAAACCTCAATTCCTATTTCAAGTTTTGGCATAGAATACACGTCGTCTAGAATATAGTCAGTAAGTCGGTATTGCCCATAAATTGATAACATTCCATAGCCAATCCTGCTTCTGATGCCGTATTGCAATTTATCATTTATTGGAAGTTTTGTAGAAGATTCAACAGCAGTATTTGCAGTTTTATACTCTAGGTCATAAGTCGCACCAACAATATGAGAAACATAAAATCCAGCATCCCAGAACAATCCAATGCCTACAGCGCCACAAGGGACTAACCTAATTCTCTGATAAAGCTCAAAATTTACACTTCCTGCAGAGAATTTCTCTTTATAAGATTCCAAAATAGGCTGATTAACTTGTACAAATGTTGAAAAATCCTTCAATCCCAGTTTCGACGACCCCCATTCAAGGTTTAAGCCCAAACTGTACCATTTTGCAATATTTTGTTTATAACGGAACCCAATATTAAATGAACCAGATTTTCCATAAACCATGTCATAATTGCTACCTGAAGGATAAATCATAAAACTACGTGAGAAATAAGGCTGAAAGTAAAACTTTGCATTTACGCCATAACCTGAAACCTCGTCGTATGCAGGCACTTTTGACACATAAACGTCCGTTCCGTCATGAACACTCGGAGCTTCAACTATTTCTTTATCAATATTTGCAAATTTTTTCTCATCAGCACCATCAAGTTTAAACTCTTGAATATAAGCGTTACAACAAACATACAAGGTTTTCCCTCCTGCTAAAGCTGATTTCGAAATATATATTTTGTTTTCAATATCATTTAGAAAATCGGCCTGTTCATAAAACACTATTTTTCCAGTTGCATCTTTAATCTGATAATACATATTTCCCAATTTATACTCGTCAGATTTTAGAGCTGCAATAATTACATAATCATCATTAGTACTTAATGTAAAGCTAGGTACGGTAGCCGCTTTGTCAGTATTGAAGAAATACGAAGCCTGAGGAACCCCATATCCATTAGCATAGTCATAGTAAGGATATACATCACCAGATTTTTCGATTTCCAATTTCATTTCCATAGCAGTTAGACCAGGACGAGTTTGCCAAGCACAAGCTGAAAAACCAGCAACCAGCGGCGATGCGAAAGATGTTCCTGATGCAAATCCATATCCATTCGGATTAGCAACATAAGCCTCGCCATAAGCCGACACATTTGGTTTTAATCTTCCGTCGGCTGTTGGCCCGTATGAGGAGAAATCAATATGAAAATCATTTGAAGGCTCTATTCCAGCGACAGACAATATGCTATCAGCATCGGCAGGAGCACCAAGAGTTTTCCACGATTTGTCGCTACCTTCGTTACCCATAGCATTACAAACCAACATTCCTTTTGAGGCAGCCATATTTGCAGCGCGAGTTACCAAACATGTTTTTCCATCCATATCGGAAATTCTATGACGATCGGCACCATAACCCAATGATGAATTGATTACATCAGCACCATTTTTATCTGCCCATTCAACAGCCATCATCCAGTAAACCTCCTCCTTGGCAGGTTCTGCATTTACTTCTGTTCTAGCTAGTAAAAATTCTGAGCCTGTTGCAAGACCTAGTTTTGTTCCGTCAGGTAATTGTCCCGCAATACAACTTAAAACACTTGTTCCGTGTGAATTCCATCCATACACATCTTCCTTTTTCAAAGGAAAATTCCATGTTTTAATAATTTGTTTGTTCTGCCTTAGATGTGCAAAAGCTTCGTGAGTGTTAACTCCTGGAAAGCCTCCATCGAAAATAGCAACACGAATTCCTTTTCCGTCAATATTGTTTTCAATGAAGATTTCGCCTCCCATTCTATTCAACTGTGGCTTTATGTCATCATCTCCAACTTGCTCTATATCAAACGATTTCTTATCTATTGACGTAAGCTCAGCATCATTGCTAATTTTTTCAACACTTAGAACAAATTCCAAATTTTTAATATACTGTATTCTTATTTCGTCGGTTTGCACTGCAACAGCGTTAAACCATCTTGTTACTCCCACAATTTCGTCAGAAAACTCAGCTAGTTTTCTTGTGTAATCCGAACTAACAGGAAAATCACTAATATCATTCAGCGAAATACCACTTTCTATCCTTTTGTCAATTGTTTTTTGATCAAAATACTCGTAAGGATTAAACTCGGAACCTTGTTTGTCGGTCAAATAAACCCAATATACATCCTGAGATTTAGCAAATGTAAAAGCACAAACAAATGCAATAAGAAATACGATTTTTTTCATCTGAATTGTTTTAAAGATTGATACAAAATTTGATACAAATTTAAAATATTCAGGAGATAATCAGTAATTATTAAGAAAATTTTAATTGAAATCTGTTTTGACCCACTTTAGGCACTAGTAATTTCGTTAAAGCAAGTGTAATTATTAAGATTATTTCATCTAACCGCTAACCTCTTTTACCAATTACCGTAAGGTGGCTGAGGGTTTTGGAGAAAGATATTTATGTAATAAAAAGTAAATCAAATAATCTTAATCAGAAAAGGAGCCACCAAAATGTCTCGAAGCCACCGATTACCGAAAGGTGGCTGAGGGTTTTAACTTTGAATCCTATTTAGTTGGGTCAACATACAGACCAATAAAAAGAGGCGTATTATATCTATTTTCTTTAAGAATATAAATAAAAGGTCTGTTAGCAACGAAACTCATAAAACTATCAAATTCGGGTTGAAAAACACTAGATGTCTCAACCATTATTACGGCAGTAGCAGCAGCAGCTTCAGAACCTTTTTCATCAATTTCGAAAAAGACTTTTTGAATAACTTCGTCAATTCTAAGATCGTTAGATTCGGTAAGTTTCGAAAAATCAGCACCTCCAAAAGCGTCGAGAATTCCCATCGAAATTAAATCTTTTGCCAATTCAAATGAAGATTCTGTTTTAAATTTAGGTATTTCCATATAAACTTCTTCATATCTCAAATCTTTGCACATTTCGGAAAATTCATCAAAACTCGGAATCAAACTACTTATATTTGAGGAGTTGCTATCTTTAGGAAGAATGATTACAATCGATAATTCAGGAGTTGTATAAGGCAATTCAAGAATCTGATATCCATTTTTTTCAGCATACCTTACTCCTCTTGTTTTTTGAATCATAAAATCAGTTTTTGTAACAGTTTCAGGCGTTGGCATAAAATCTTTTTTCTGAGTCATATTTTCATCAAATGGTGGTAATTCTTCTATTACTGTACCAACTTGTGAAAATGGCTCCAAAATAGCTAAATTTTTTGCTAAATTTTGAACCTCTGGTTTATGTCCATTTTCTTTTTCTTGTATTTTTTTTATTTTTTTTTT
>CAZOHR010000333.1:0-4342 GCA_964579045.1 uncultured Bacteroidales bacterium
TTTACAATGATTGGAAATGATTTTGCATATTTTGCGGGAATCATCAACTTATAAGTCAAACCTCCTGGTGCAAATACTTCCCATATATAAATATGTTTTTTCGAATCTATCAGATAAATATTTGATTCTTTGGATATGAGTTTTCCTTCTTCCGTTACGCATACCGAATTAATTACAAAATGCTTGTCGTTTTCCTTAGTATATCCAGTGATTTTATCTGCAATAATACCTTTATCTGTGAAAAATATAATACTAGAATCTGTCAAACTGAAGCGATAATTTTGGTTTTCAGCGGCTGGACAATAGATATAATATTCATCATCGTACACTTTTAGGTTTAACCAATTATCGTCAAGATCAATTTTATAAGAATCTTCTACAGGGTTTTCGGTCATTTTTTTCAATATATCAGAATAAGAATTGCGATATTGCGAAATTTCAAATTTTGTAGGTAAATCAAAATCAGTTATTAGAGGAAGATAATCAGAGTGTTTTCGCTTATCAACAAAAACAAATTGACGGTCTTTATCACTTCCACCAGTAAAGATGATTATCGCGGAATCACTATCAATAGGCAAACCTTTTGTTTCGACTAAATCTTCTTTCTCCTCTTCTTCTTTCTCTTTAACTTCTTTCTTTTTTTGGTTAGAAGATGGTAGTTTATCGGGTTTGTCGCTGCATGAAAAACACATGAGCAGAACAAACATAAAGATGACTGACAGTTTTAAGTGTGTCATAGTTTTACAAGTATTAATGTGTTTCAAATATTTTTTATACTGTCAGAACCAACAAGGTTGTTAGTTCATCAAGTATTATTTCAGATATTTATCGAGCCAAGCTTTAAATTCGCGCTGCCACAAGATACTGTTTTGTGGTTTCAACACAAAGTGAGTTTCTTCGGGGAAGATCAACAATTTACTCTCGACTCCCATCAGCTGAGCAGCATTAAATGCCTGCAAGCTTTCTGTATAAGGGATTCTAAAGTCATTACCACCTGAGATAATCAGTATTGGAGTATTCCAATTCTGAACAAAATTATGAGGTGAATTAGCATATGAGTTCTGAGCTGTTTTGTTGTTTTTCTCCCAGTAAGCGCCACCAAGATCATGATTAACGAAGAACATTTCTTCGGTAGCTGCATATTGCGATTCGAGATTAAACATTCCACAATGAGCAATAAAAGCTTTGAAAGTTTTATCTTCGTTATGGCCAGCGAGCCAATACACCGAAAATCCTCCATAGCTAGCTCCAACAGCACCGATTCTTTCAGGATCAATAAAAGGCTCTTCTTTGATAGTATTTACGGCAGACATATAATCTTTCATATTTTGTCCTCCATAATCACCCGAAATTTGTGCATTCCATTCTGTTCCAAATCCTGGTAACCCTCTGCGATTAGGCGCGATTACAATATATCCGTTGGCAGCCATCATTTGGAAATTCCACCTGTATGAGAAGAATTGCGAAACTGCTGATTGTGGGCCTCCCTGACAATACAAAATTGCTGGGTATTTCTTAGTCGCGTCAAATTTTGGAGGGAGAATTACCCATACCAACATTTGTTTGTTATCGGTGGTAGTAACCCACTTTTCTACAACTTTACCAAATTCAATATTATCATAAATTTCCTTGTTTGTAAAGCTAAGTTGTTTCTCGGTACCTGTTTTTTCTACTGCAAAAATCTCTGTCGCCATCGACATTGACATTTTCTGAGCGATAAATGAGCCGTTGTTATATGCCAAACTGGTAAAGTCGTGAGGCCCTTCAGTAATTTGCTTAACTTCTTTGGTTTGAAGATCGATACTAAAGATTTGATGCGTTCCATTAATGCAAGAAATAAAGTAAATTATATTGTCTTTATTTTCTTCCATTGGCCAAACTACATTCGAAACATTATAATCGAAATCTGCAGTAACATATTCTTTGGCTCCTGTTTCAAGATCCATTATAAAAAGTCTTTCTTTGTCCGATTCGCATCCAGGAGTTTCCATACTTATCCATGATAATTTCTTGGAGTCTGGTCCAAAAACCGGATATTTATCGTAGCCCAACATTCCTTCGGTAAGATTTGTGGTTGACTTATCAGCAAGTTTGTAAAGATAAATATCGGAGTCGGTACTTAGTGCATATTCTTTACCGTTCATCTTTTTACACGTGTAGGCAATCATTTTACCATCTGGACTCCAGATAATTTCTGCATCATCAAAATATGGGCTTAGTGGACTGTCGAATTTTTCACCTTCCATAATATCCGTTGGATTTGAAACAGATTTTCCATCAAAGTCTGCTACAAAAATATGAGTGTACATGTAGTCTGACCATGCGTTCCAGTGGCGGTACATTAAATCTTCTGCAATAATTACATTTGTCTCGGGTAAATCAGAGTATTTTTCCTGTGGGGTTTCGTCAAGCTTTACATCTGATAGGAAAAGAATTTTATCTCCTGTTGGCGAAACTTTAAACGCATTAACCGATGATTTGAGATCTGAAATTTTGGTTTTCTCTGTTCCGTCAGGATTTACTGTCCAAAATTGTACAGTATCCGTTTCGGTTGAAAGAAATGCAATCTTTTTACCTTCGTCAATCCATCGTGGATTTACACATGAAAATTCGCCTCCAGTAATTCTAGTTGCATTCCCACCTGTTACTGGAATTACATAAATATGCGTGTATCCTTTATTTGCTTCAATATTATAAGTTGTAACATTGTAAACAATAGTCTTTTTATCTGGACTTAGTTGAGCATCACTTACACGACCAAACTTCCATAAAATTTCAGGAGTTAAAATTCCGTTCTGAATTTCTTCATCCGTTAACGAAACATCTGGGATTGGTCCTGGGTCGAAAGTTGTTTTTTCTTCCTTTGGTTTACATGATACCAAAATAACCACGATTACGAAAAGATACAGCCAGGTCTTTTTCATTCTTTTTAGTTTTAAGTTGTTATATTTATCTGACTATCAATGTGTTGCTCTTTGAAATTACAACAATTTGCTAATCAGTTGTTTATTTCCATTACAGAATTGCTTTTGCAATGTTTATAGCACATTCGCAAAATCTTTATTCGCAATGGTTTTATCTCATTTTTTCAATTACCTCATTTAATCCTTCAACAGCAGGATCGTAGTTTGGTAGTATTTTTAAGGCTTTGCGATAATCTGCTTCAGCCAGTTTATACTGTCCCATCAACTCATAAGTAAATCCACGATTGTAGAAAGCTTTATGAGCAGTTGAATCACATTCAATTGCATTAGAAAAGTAGTCAACAGCCATTTTGTAATCCTTAATCTCGTTTACATAGATATAGCCTAGGTTGTAATAAGCTTGATAATACGTAGAATCAAGTTTAATAGCCTCGTTATATTCTTCTATTGCCCGATCTTGATCACCATATTGCTGAAAAATCCAACCTGCGTTAAATCTAATTTCAGCATTTTTAGGGAACAAACTTATTGAGGTTTTGAAGTATTCAACTGCCAACGGATCATCAAGTTTAGCATAAATTATCCCAATCAGATTATAAGCTTCCCAATGCTTATTGTCATATTCAATTGCTTTTTTTAATGATTTTATTGCATCTTGATAAGCTTCAGTTTCATTTAGTATGAGTGCTTTTACGAAGAAAGATTCTGCATTTTGTAAATTGTTTCGTTCCAGATCAAGAATCTCTCCCATAGCTTCGCTGTACAATTGAATATAGAAGTAAATCTTTGCAAGTTCAACTCTAGCATCAACATTTTTTGGATATCTGAAAAGGCAAAGCGAAAGAATGTTTTTCGCTTTCTCAGATTCAGCTTGGATTAAGTAAAGACCAGAAAGTTGAATATATAGTTCCTGTCTGGTAGTGTCAACCTTTAATGCGATGTCCAGATCGTTTGCCGCTTCTTTAATATTACCTTCTTTTAGGTAAAGGCCAGATCTTTTAATAAACAAGTCAGCATTTTTTGGATTATCTCTGATAAACTCATTTAACTGGTCAATAGTAACTGTTGTATCTTTTAAGATATCTTCAACAGATTTATTTGACTTGCCGTTATTACATGAAATTAAAAGAAACGAAAGTGAAAAAAAGATTAAAATATATTTGATCATTGCTATTTGAGTTTTTCAATAATTTTCTTTTCAATTTCTTCCATAAGTTCAGGATTGTCGGTTAGGATATTTTTAACCGCATCGCGCCCTTGACCAAGTTTAGTTTCGCCATAGCTGAACCATGAACCGCTCTTTTTAATTATTTCGAAGTCAACGCCTAGGTCAATAATTTCGCCAATTTTGCTGATGCCTTCTCCATAAAGAATGTCGAATTCTGCTTTGCGGAATGGTGGAGCAACTTTGTTTTTCA
>CAZOHR010000334.1:0-4338 GCA_964579045.1 uncultured Bacteroidales bacterium
CGGCTGTTACAAAGCTGTTTGCTGCAGTTGTAACTCCACCGCCCCAGTTGTATGTGCCGCCTCCAGTTGCTGTTACATTAATCGTAGTAGTTGTACAGTTTAGTACTGTTGTTCCTGTATTGTTTGTAATTGCCGCAGCAGGAGGAGTTGTATTTGATGTTATTGTAATGCTTTCTGTATCAGTACATCCGTTTGCACTTGTAACAGTTACAGTGTAAGTTCCTGCTGAAGTTAGATTTCTTGCTGCTGTAGTTATTCCGCCGCCCCAATTATATGTTCCACCTCCTGTTGCTGTAACTGATATTGTTGTTACTGTACAAGTAAGAATTGTTGTGCCAGTATTATTTGTGATTCCTGCAGTTGGAGGAGTTGTGTTTTGTGTTATGGTGATTGATTCAGTATCTGTACATCCATTTGCAGCGGTTACAGTAACTGTGTAAGTTCCAGCTGCGCTAAAGCTATTTGCAACAGTTGTTACGCCGCCGCCCCAGTTGTATGTTCCACCGCCTGTAGCTGTAACCGAAATAGAAGGAGTAGAGCAAGTTACAATAGTTGAACCTGTATTGTTTGTGATTCCTGCAGTTGGTGGAGTTGTATTTCCTGTTATTGTAATTGAAGAAGTTGCTGTACAACCCGAAGCATTTGTAACTGTAACTGTGTAGCTTCCTGCAGTGGTAAGTGAATTTGCAGTTGTTGCTGGTGTTGATCCACCACTCCACGAATAAGAAGTTCCTCCGGTAGCTGTTACACTAATGGCTGTTTGTGTACATGTTAAAACAGTTGTACCCGAATTATTTGTGATTCCGGCAGTTGGTAAAGCATTTATAGTAACACTCATGCTTGTATTTGATGCACACTGCCCAGCGTTTGCAGTAAAATTATAGGTAGTTGTTCCTGCTGAAGCAGTGCTTATTGTTGCAGGCGACCAAGTTCCAGTAATTCCATTTGTTGATGTGCCCGGTAATGCTGCTGGACTTGCCAATCGGCAATATGGACCTAATGCCGTAAATGTTGGTGTGGTCAAACCTGTAACTGTTATTAATTGAGAATCTGTGAATGTTGCAGCTGTAGCATCCGTTACAGTAATTGAATATGTTGCATTTGCAGCTGGTGATACCTGGATTGAATCCGACATGTTTGAAGAGTTGTGAACAGTTCCATTACTCCATGAATATGTAAAAGGTGGAACCCCGTTAGTTAGATCTGCTACCACCCAAGTACTTTCCCCATTACATATTGTAGAAGGGGTTGCACTTAAACTTAATGTTGGAGCTGGTGATGTAAAACTACCAGCTTCAATATATACAATTGCGTCGTATGCTCCATCAGAGGCATCACAAATTAAAAGTTTTATATGATAAGTTTGTCCAGGAGTTAGTCCTCCTTGAGCAGCAAAAAGAATATCTGTATTCCCATTTGGAGCAGTACCTGCAATTGTTCCGTTAAATTCTGGCGTTGGTGAGCCGTTTGACCAAGATGGATTTGCATTTGTACAGTAAGCAGGACCATTAGGAGATGCGCTTGATCCTACAGTACCGTTATTTACTGAGTTAATTCCAACTTCAGAGCCGTTGCTTAAACGAGCAATATTTCTTGCATCAGTTGTATAACCAACTCCGCCAGAAATACCAGGACCGCTAATAAGAAAACCGAATTTGTCGTTGTATTGTGAGCATTGATAATTTGTAAAGTTTGTATTATCACTGTATTCCTCACCACCAAAAACATATTTAAAAACAATAGAATCGCCTGTTGGAACAAAATCAAATTCAAGAATTGCTCCATTAAACCAATTTACTGCACCTGCTAAAACATTCATGTCGTTAATTGTGGTTGCCGATTTTCTTAGTTCGCCAGGAGAGCTCGATATATAACCTTTTGAAAATGAATTACTTGCACCAGGATTTGTAGCCATCCCAATCGAAATCAGATTTGTATTTCCACTGGTTAGAGCAATACCTCTAGTGATTCCCATTTGCGTTGCAGTTGTTCCTGCTGTTGTAAAGTAGCAAGTTTGATAACCATAACTGCCGCCTGAGTTTCTAACTCCCTGAAATGAAACATTTGAAAAAACTATTCCATCTCCAACAAGAGAATCAACCAATGCTGTTGCTACTTGAGCATTTGTCAAAGCCGTGTAATTGTTAACTGTAATTTGTGATTTTAGAATCGTTGCTGAGAAACATAAAGAAAAGCAAATAATCGAGACAATTTTAATTCCTGTTTTCATAAGTAAGTGTTTTAGCAAAAAATGTCATTTTGTCAAATATATCATGGATTGCAATAGAATATTATCTGCTTGTGATAAGCCGCCCGAATTGGTGTCCAATAGAAAAATTTGGGGTGAATTGCATATTATTTTGGTGAATGGTTAAAGTGAAATGATTGTTCAAGTAATGATTCTTAAGTCTTTATAACCTAAGAAACCCTGTAATCTGCTTTTGCAGGAGTCTCGAACTATATTTATCCATCTATTAATCAAAGAGGGCTAAAACACAATCAAATATTGCAATCATAAAGCATCCATAAGAATAAATGTGCTATTTGGTTGTATTTAGTGTTGTATTGATAAATAAAACTTGCGAATTTGTATCTTTTTTTAGGTTTGATTTCAACAATCAATTGAATAGTTTTGTTTAAATGATTAAAAATTTGCTAATTTTGTGCAAACAAACCAACTAGTTTTGATAAAATCGTTACTAAAAATATTACAATTTTGCTTCTCAGCAGTATTCTATGTATTTGTTTTTACATTGCTATTACCATCAGTAAGCCTTAAGGCGCAGGAAAAGCGCATTGATAGTCTAGAAACAGTTCTTTCAAAAACTCAGGATGTTAAAAAGAAGATAGATTTACTTAATACATTGAGTTACGAGCTTCGACAAAAAGATATTGTTAAAGCAACTGATTATGCAATGAGATCGCTTGAGCTAAGTCTTCAAGAAGAATACATTGACGGACAAATTCAGGCAAATATTATTTTGGGAATAATTTATAAGAATAGCGGTATATTTGATAAGGCAATTGATTACAATCTTATCGCATTAAAATTAGCTGAAGATAATGATAAAAAGCCAAAAATCAGTGCTTGTTTAAATAATATTGGTGGAATTTATCAGTCTCAGAAGAACTATTCTCAAGCGATTGATTATTACAAAAAATCACTTGCAATTGAAGAGAAACTAGATAATAAAAGTCAGTACTCAATCAGATTATATAATCTTGGGAGTATTTACGAACTTACAGATAGCTTAGATTTGGCCTATACTTATTATTATAACTCCTTGTTGATTGAGCAGCAGCTAAATAATCCAGAAGGAATTTATTTTGCGTATTATGGCATTGGAGGAGTTGATTTAAAACGTGGTAAAATAGATTCTGCTCTCGAGAGTATTGATAAGGCTCTACTCATTAGTGAGCAGACTGGCGATTTGGCGGGGATGTCGAGATGTAACATCGAAAAAGCTAAAATTTATAAGGTAAAAAATGAATATGAAAAAGCTGTTTTCCATTTAAAACTTAGTATTCAATATGCTGATTCAATTAATTATCTGTCGGAGCTGAGTGATGCATATTTTGAATTATCTGAGGTTTATAAATTTACTAATGATTATCCTCAAGCATATAAATTTCTTAATCTTCATCTAAAACTCAATGATTCAATCAACAATCTTGAAATAAACAGTCGAGTTGCCGAATTAGCTACAAAATATCAGCTTGAGAAAATGGAAAAAGAAATAGAATTCTTTAAAAAAGAGTCTATTTTACAAGCCGAGAAAAATAAATCTGAGAGAAAAAGCCGTTATTATCTTATTATTAGTTTTATACTTGCTTTGGCTTTGGCATTAAGTAATATTAGGAGAATTATTAAAAGAGGCAAGCAAATTCTATATTATGCAGTAGCACTTGCAATTTTTATTATTTTTTTAAGTCTGATATTTTACTTTTTTGGAGATTATACTGGAAAGACAGAGTTCAATATTTATATCTCGGCCCTTGCCGACGTTGTTACTTTCTCGGCTCTTCCAATATTCATTCTTTTGTTCCTCATTGAAAGAATTCTTTTAAAAAGGCATCTTAAAACTGCCACCGTTCTTTCTGAAACTATCAGTAATCTTGATAAACTTGCAGATAATGTTGTTGTTAAATTACTTGCAGATAATGACAAGGATTATATTGAATTATCTTTAAATAAACTTTTATTTATTGAAGCTAACGATAACTATTCGGCGGTATTCTATAGATCGGACACTGGATTTAAAAAGGTATTATTGAGGTCAACGCTTAAACGTATGTCAGACCAACTCGAGGGCATGGAGAATATAGTGAGGTGTCATA
>CAZOHR010000335.1:0-4318 GCA_964579045.1 uncultured Bacteroidales bacterium
TTTGCAAAAAGTCATTTCGAACTGCAAATTGAGATGCAGTTTGCGGTGAGAAATCTTTGGATGAGCAGGTTTTTTTGAATGTCGTTGGGAGCGGATTTAGATTTCCCACAACGTTCGAAATGACTTTTGAAAAATACTTTAAAATCGCAAAACAATTTCGTTCCTTTTAATTTCAATTTTACCATTAACCTCTAGTTGCTTAAGATTACGAGAAATGACCTCTCTTGTAGAGTTAAGTTCCCCAGCAATCTCGCTATGTGTCATTTTAAGAATTCCACCAGTTTTTGCGGTTCTGATAATTAAAAAGCGTTCCAATCGTTCATCCATTCGCATAAAAGCTATAGAATTTAGGCTTTCGAGAAGTTCGTCAAATTTATTGCGGTAGTTCCCAAAAACAAAAGACCTCCAAATTTGGTACTTTACAATCCATGTATCCATAAAATGTGAAGGTATTGCAAGTAATTCCACTTCTCCAGCCGCAACTGCCATAACATTTGTTTTTGTTAGATTCATACAACATGAGACCGACATTGCGCAAATATCTCCCCTATGTAATGAATAAAGATAAAGACCTGCACCCGAATCCTCTTGATGCATAACTTTAACTTCTCCTTTTGTAATCAAAGGTATAAATCTTATTAAACTATCTTGCGCCACAATAATATCACCGTCGCTAAAATCACGAAGTTCAGCATTATCGCTCAATTCCTTTAAAAGATTATCATCGTTAAGCTGCGGGAAAATTGCTTTAAGTACCTCTTTCATAATATGTTTTTCGCTTTTTTACGAATTATCAACCAATGTTTAAAAATAAACATATTAATCCTTTTAAAAACTTTTATAAAACATTTTTTTTTTATATTTTTGAATGCTTAGAAAAAAATGTGAATTTTTAACATAAACTACTTATTATCAATAAATTACAGTATAAAATGACAAATGTAAAAAGAGTTTACTCATTCGGAAACAAGCAAGCCGAAGGTGACAGTAAAATGAAGAATTTGCTTGGTGGTAAAGGTGCTAATTTGGCGGAGATGTGTTTGTTAGGTTTACCAGTACCAGCTGGACTAACAATAACTACAGACACTTGTACTGAGTATTATGAAAACAACTGCCAACTTCCAGCAACACTTATGGATGATGTTTGGGCTGCAATGAAAAATGTTGAAGCTGCAATGGGAATGAAATATGGTGATGCAGAAAACGCATTATTAGTTTCTTGTCGTTCAGGTGCTAGAAGTTCAATGCCAGGTATGATGGACACAGTTCTTAATATCGGTCTTAGTTCTGCAACTATTCCCGGCCTTATTAAGAAAACCAACAATCCTCGTTTTGTTTATGATTCATATCGTCGTTTGATTATGATGTACGCAGATGTTGTAATGGACAAAGCAGAAGGACTTGACAAAAACATTCGTCGTCAGTTAGATGAAATGCTAGATGAATACAAACATGGAAAAGGATTAAAATCTGACACAGATCTTTCTACTGACGATTTAAAATTCTTAGCAGAAGAATTCAAGAAAAAGGTTAAAGCTGTTCTTGGAACTGAGTTTCCTGATGATGCAAGAGCACAGCTCGAAGGTGGTATCAAAGCTGTATTTAAAAGCTGGAATGGTAAAAAAGCTGTTTCTTACCGTCGTATCGAGGGTATTCCTGATGCATGGGGAACTGCAGTAAACGTTCAAGCAATGGTTTTCGGGAATATGGGTGATTCATCTGCTACAGGTGTTGCATTCACAAGAAACCCAGCTACTGGAGATAATATTTTCTACGGAGAATGGCTTGTAAATGCTCAAGGCGAAGACGTAGTTGCTGGTATTCGCACTCCAAGTCCACTTAACGACGACACAAAAAACGAACAGAACAAGCATTTAATGTCAATGCAGGAACAATATCCAGTAATTTACAAGGAATTGTTTGATATCCGCACAACTCTTGAGGATACTTTCAAAGATATGTTAGATATCGAATTTACTGTTCAAGAAGGCAAATTATTTATGTTACAGTGCCGTATTGGTAAAAGAACAGGAACTGCAGCATTAAATATGGCGATGGACATGCTAGCAGAAGGTCGTATTGACGAAAAAACTGCTGTATTGCGTCTCGACCCTGCACAATTAGACGAATTATTACACCCAATTGCAAATCCTGCATCTGAAGCAAAAGCTACTCCAGTAGTTAAAGGTTTACCTGCTGGTCCTGGTGCTGCTGTTGGAAAAGTTGTTTTCTCAGCAGAAGATGCTGTTGCTTGGTCACGTAGAGGTGAAAAAGTAATCTTAGTTCGTAAGGAAACAAATCCTGAAGACGTTGAAGGTATGCGCGTTGCTGATGGTATTCTTACCGCTTTGGGTGGAATGACTTCACATGCTGCTCTTGTTGCTCGTGGATGGGGAAAATGCTGTATCGTTGGCGCTGGCTCAATGGATGTTAGTGAAGAAAAGAAAACAGCTGTTATTAAAGAAACTGGTGTTACAATTAAAGAAGGTGATATTATCACACTTAATGGAACAAGAGGTCATGTTTATAATTCTGCACTCGAACTTATGGATGCTACTGAGAATCCACGCTTCCAGCAGTTTATGACAATGGCAGACAAATTCCGCAGAATGGGTGTTCGCACAAATGCAGACACTCCTGAAGATGCTCAAATTGCCAGAGATTTCGGTGCAGAAGGTATTGGTCTTTTCCGTACAGAGCATATGTTCTACGGTAAAGGTGCTGACGAGCCTTTGTTCATTCTCCGCAAAATGATCTTAGCATCTACAAATGCTGAGCGTATTGCTGCAATCAACGAACTTTTCCCATTTGTAAAAAGAGACATGAAGGGAACTATGGCCGTTATGAATGAACTTCCTGTTACATTCAGATTGTTAGATCCACCACTACACGAGTTTGCACCTCATACTCCTGAAAAACAGGCAGAAATTGCAAAAGTTATTGGTATAACTGCTGAAGAAGTTGCAAAACGCGTTGACAAATTGCACGAATCTAATCCTATGATGGGTCACCGTGGTGTTCGTTTGGGAATCACTTATCCAGAAATTACTGAGATGCAGTTCCGCGCATTATTCGAAGCTTCTGCCGAACTTATGAAAGAAGGTAAAAAACCTTTACCAGAAATCATGGTTCCTGTTACTTGCGACGTTAATGAGCTAAACATCTCGAAAGTTATATTTGACAAGGCTAAGAAAGAAACCGAAGCAAAATTCGGTCTCGAAATCCCATGTCTCTACGGTACAATGATAGAAATTCCAAGAGCTTGTCTGCTTGCAAACCGCATGGCTGAAACAGCAGAATTCTTCTCTTTTGGAACAAACGACTTAACCCAGATGACTTTTGGATTCAGCCGTGATGACGTTAGTGGTTTTATGCAAGATTATCTTGACAAAAAAGTTATGCCTGCCGATCCTTTCCAAACTATTGATCAGGACGGAGTTGGTCAACTTATCGAAATGGCTGTAGTTAAAGGTCGTCAAACTCGCAACAAACTTAAAGTTGGTATCTGTGGCGAACAAGGAGGTGATCCTGCATCTGTGGAATTCTGCAATAAAATGGGATTGAACTATGTTTCATGCTCACCATTCAGAGTGCCTATCGCAAGATTAGCTGCTGCTCACGCAAATATCAAACAGTCGTAATACTGTAAATAATTATTAATCACACAAACTTCAAAGTCTTACCCGGCTTTGAAGTTTGTTTTTAAAATCAATCAATTATGGAAATTATAGGAAAACTTATAAAAAAGATGGAAGTTATCACCGGTGAGGGAAAAAACGGACCATGGAAGAAGCAGAATTTCTTAATCGAAACTCAAGCCGACTATCCAAAGAAAGTTTGTTTCACTGCTTGGGGCGATAAAGTAGAGTTAAATACTGTTACAGAATCAGATATTATTAAAGTGCATTTCGATGTAGAAAGCCGCGAATACAATAATAATTGGTACAACGATTTAAAATGCTGGAAAGTCGAGCTCAACTCATCTGGCGGAAGCAAACCTTCACTTTCTGACTTACCTCCTATTTCGGAAAAGGATATTCCTTTCGAACTAGTAGATGATCCAGGCGACGATTTGCCGTTCTAGAGAGAAATTACGGTGCCTTCGTCCGCCGCGGCGGATCAGTCACCTTAGAATCCGTTGAATGAGTGGAAACTCCAAAAATAAAAAACATCCGCCGCGGCGGATGTTTTTTATTTTTGGAGCTTGGAACTTGTTTTTTTTGTTATTTGCAATTTACCCACCTATCTTATTCCAGCATTTCTCAACGCCTGATGATATTTCCGTGCATTAACTTCGTGTTGAGCATTGGTAACAGCA
>CAZOHR010000336.1:0-4311 GCA_964579045.1 uncultured Bacteroidales bacterium
TGCTAAATTTATAGCCAATATTGATACTGAAAAATGGTAATACCGGTGATAAAGATGGCATTGGCGATGTGTTGATTTCAAATTTTGATTTTGTATTTTCAATATTTGAGGTAGAATATATTGTTAAGGGTTGATTGATACGAAAATCATAGATTAATCTTTTCTTTTTCCATGTATATCCAACAGTTAAATTGGTGGATACGTTATGTAAATCTGCCATTGTATAATTGTTATGATACAACCAGTATCTTGCGAATCCACCTACGTACAAACCGCTTTCATTATGTTTGAAATAATCAAGAATATAAAAGTTATATCCAAACTGAATTTGAGGAATTATGTTATAATCATTTGACTTACCATAAGTTAGGCGAGTTTCAAAAGCATGATAATTTTTAAAATACCCACCGCTAAGTGTAATCCCATATTCCATATTTGATAGAAGCGGCAATAGGGCATTAGCTGCTGCAATGTCTTTATTTAAACCCGCCAATGGCGATAATAAATTGGTTGTTACGTAATATGTTTTTTCAGATGATTGAGCTTTTGTTGCTAAAACTACACTCAATAAAACTACGATAATTATTGTTTTTTTCATTTTTCTTATTTATTAAAAATTCCAAGTTTGCGATATACGTAACTGTTATTTCCAGTTGCTCTTTCGGTTATTGTACCCACCGGATTTATTAAGTGTGAAAAGCCGTTATAATCATACAAGCCTTCGGTTCCAAATCGATTTGCAAAAACAATCCATGTATTCATTTGAGTGCCTACATAGCTTATATTTGGATTCAAATCTGTTGTTGTGGCAAGTGAGTGTAAAATTACATCTACCTTAGCATCAGCAATTTCCTTCGTGATTTTATTGCTTTGCATATCGGAGCATATAAACATGGCAGCTTTTACGCCATCAATTTCAGTAACAACTAATTCGTTGCCTGCTGTAATTTTGTTGTCCAAATCGGTTATGTTCAGATTGCGTTTTCGGTATTTTACGATTTCGCCACCGGGTTTGATCAGCACTTGGCTGTTATAAAGATTGTTTGTTGCAGGGTCCAATTCTGTTAAACCGAAAACAATATTTACATTATTATTAATCGAAAGGTTTTTGACAAAATCAGTGGAAGTTCCGGGTATTGTTTCGCTCATTACACGTTGATAGGCATCTTTTGTGTCTTCATCAAAATACCATTCGAGTATCATTTCTCCAAATACAATTACTTGTATTTCCGAATGTTCAACTTTAATTTTTTCCACCATTGTTTTAATGGCATTTAAAGTAACCTGCTTATCGGTTTTTGAAGGTTGAATGCTCACTGCTGCCACACTTAAATGCTTCGGCGCATCCGTGTCGTTGTATTCAATTTTGGCGCTATACATGTCGATTGGCGAATAATCTAACCAATCTTTCTGGCAACCAAACACTATGGTTGCAAATAAAAGAAGAAATAAAAATTTGAATTTTGTCATGAGATATATTTTTTTGAATTAGGGTACAAAGGAATATAAATCGCAACAGGTGTGCGCCCTACTTTCTGAAAGTAGGCTCAATTTTCACGGCACAAATCTAACAACAAGATGTTTGTTAGAAATATAGCACAAAGTAATTAAATGATTTAATTTGCTTACTTAAAAATAATTTTAGTCGATTAGGCTGGTTGAGTCCTTGATAAATTGTGTTGGAGAAATGCCCATTTCACTTTTGTAAGCCCTATTAAATGAACTTTTAGAACCAAAACCACAATTAAAGGCAATGGCCAGATTGGTGAGATGTTTATTCTGAGGATTTAACACTTCGGCATTAAATTCCTGTATGCGAAAATGATTTATAAAGTCGAAAAATGTTTTTCCTGATTTGGTATTAATAACATAAGACAAATATCTGCTATGCAAATTTAATTCTTTAGCCAGGTCTTCGAGCGTCAAATTTTCGAAGTGGTAAAGCTTCTGAGTATGCATCCGTTCCAAAAGATTTGCATATATTTCAACTGCCTTTTCGGAACTTATCAATTCTTTGGATACGCTTTCAGATGCTTTTGGATTGTCAGTTTCCTGAATTTCTAATCCACTATCAATTTGCGAGTTAATTGAAGATATTTTCACAAACACATTAGTTGATGTGAGACCATAATAGGCTATCGGTAATATGTATATCAAAACAATAAGATTTGCAAAACCCACCAAATTCTCCATAATTTGAATCTTAAATAACCAGGAAAACATTATCAAAAGATACAGAATATAGGAAAACAAACCTATTTTAACGATAAATGCAAGCCACTTTAAATCAGCATTTTCAGTGTTTGAAAAATGGTTTTTAGTAACAATTTGCTGTTTCTGTATAACCTTTAACGACACCACAATATAAACTATACTTACACCAATTTTTAATGCTATGTTTATTAATAATGAAACAAATGATTGATAATCCTCATAGTAAATACTTAAAATTACAGCTAAAATAAATGGTAAAAAATGCAAGAGCATGGATAACTTAAATCTCTTTGCTTGAAACAGCGAATGTTTGATATACAAATAAGTGAGTGCACCAAATAGCACAGGTAATGAGTTAATTAAACCTGAAAAAATGGCCGGAAATGTATAATAATTTATGTATATGGCAAAAGAAGTACCTATAAAAATCGAAATAAGCAATCCTAACAAATATATATTCGCAAAATTTGATTTTATCTTTTCTAATAATAAAAAAATGATTAAAGCATTAATTCCCAATGTCATGCTTAATATAATATTCATATTGAAGGTGTTTTATTGAACAGATTTCTTGCTGTTTTTTTTACAAATATACTATCAACTTTTTAATTTGTAAAGTTTTTAATGCGACATGGCATTAATCATTGTTCCTTTTGGTAAATGGACACACTTCTTGTATCGCTCGTTTGCTATGTATTTTGCAAGATTGAAAGAGAAATGATGTCGAAGGCAAAAGCTTTCAGTTTAGTCAATTCAGTTGCCACTATACTTGCAGTTTCGCCTTCTGGGCACGAAAAAGTGATGTTTTTCAAATTGTAGTTTTTAAGTTTTTCGTTAGCATCTAATTGGTGCAGGTTTGGGACTAAACCTACACCAAGGGCTTTGAGAAGGGCTTCTTTTAGTGTCCAGATTTTTTCAAATTCTTTTGGTTCTGAAGTCGATGAAAACACTTTT
This sequence comes from uncultured Bacteroidales bacterium, assembly GCA_964579045.1. GTDB lineage: Bacteria > Bacteroidota > Bacteroidia > Bacteroidales > ML635J-15 > Bact-19. The sequence continues at coordinate 3,169 of CAZOHR010000336.1, forward strand.
TGTTTTTCGTAAACGGAAAATGCATAATCAGCCATTGCTTCAATATCTTCATTACCAACTAATTGTTCAATGTCCACTCCTATGCGTCCGATTTTGCTTATAGCAATTATATATGCAGATTGGGTATGACTTACATTGAAAAATATGGGATAATTCGCCACAAAGGGTTTTCCCTTTGTGGTAGTTCGAATGTATAGATCGTGAGGTGATACTTTCAAATACTGCGACAAAAGTAGTCGAAGCAGTGCTCTGCATTGAAGCGCTGCTTTGTACCGAAATTTTGAATAATGCAAACGTTCAGCCTCGTTCAACAGCGCTGTTAACGCTTCGGTACACTCCGGTTGATATTTTGCGTACACAATAATTGTTTGTGCAGAAAAATCAATTTCGGATAAATTATTCGCTTTCAACCAGTTCATGGGCTTCTATTTCGGCTAATCTTTTATCAATAATTTCGGCAAAAAGGCGATCGTAGGGTGCTGCAAAGAGCCTGGAATGCTCGCTAGGAATTGTATGCACGGTTATTCCCTTTGTTACAAATTTTGACCAACCATAATTTTCGGGTTCGTAAATATAAAAAGTAGCTTTGCCTGCTTTAAATAAATCGATTGGAAAATCAGCTGCTTTAAGTTGGTATTTTTTTAAACTCTCATTCATGGCAATCAACACATTATCAGACAAAAAAGACAATTGTTCGAGCTCTTCACCAATATTTTGCTGCTTCAGAATTCGTAATTTGGTTAAATAATACATCATACATAATCTGAAGTTATTGATTTTGAGCTTAAAAAAACGTGCTTTCTCCGCCTTTGGTGTTTTTAAAAATAGCCATGTAAGATAAAATGGGCGTGCAATGAAACTTATTGTATCCACTTTCAATTTTTCGAATCCCGAATTGTAAAAATGCGCCAGATACGACACAGAATCGATTAAACCGGTGAATTTTACAACCTTACCCAATCGACGCAATTGCATACTCATTTCGTAGGCAATAAATCCACCCAGCGAAAAGCCCAATAAAATATAAGAGCCCGAAGGTTGCACACGGAACATTTCGTCGATGTACTCTGTTGCCATTTCATTGAGACTGCTTTTCAGTGGTTTGCTTCCATCCAATCCACTTGCCTGAAAAGCATAGATAGG